>CAMHBE010000060.1 GCA_946183095.1 uncultured Clostridia bacterium
GGAGTTATAAGATCATATCTTTTCATTCGTATTTCCTTTCACATACGGTTGATTTACTATGTTAAAGTGCTAATATAGTAGCATATTAGCAGATGACTTATATATAATATCATATTGACAGAAGATTGTCAAGCAAAACTGTTTCCATTCCATTGAATTTCTGTAAATATTCGGTTTCCCGTTCTTAGAAATTGAACAAAGATATCTGGTTGCTTTCAGGCAGATCGCCGAAAGCTCCAACCGATTTCAGGGTATCCACAACAGTCTTGCCGACACCGCTCTGCTGCTGGAATTCTTCTATCGAAATAAAATCGCCGTCCTTTGCCTTTTCGTATATCATCTGCGCCGCCGAAGCTCCGACACCGCTTATCGCCTTGAACGGCAGTCTCAGCTTTCCGTCCTCTATCTGGTAGATAAAGGCGTGCGATTTGTAGATATTCACGGGCAGGAACTCATACCCGCGCAGTCTCATCTCATAGATTATCATGAGCATATCGTGGGTGTCGTCGATCTTGGCGCTGCGTTCCTCCTTGGGAAGCGAGCGTATCGCGATTATCCTGTCCTTTATCTGCTCGACAGGCTTGATGGCAGTCTCGGCATCAAAGTCCTCACCGCGGACGGTGAATATCGAAGCATAGAACACGAGGGGTTCGTGTACCTTGAACCAGCAGAGCTTTATCGCCGATGTGACGTAAGCCGCCGCGTGCGCCTTCGGGAACATATACTTTATCTTCAGGCAGCTGTCGATGTACCATTCGGGGACATCGTGGTCGCGCATATCCTGCTTCATCTCTTCCGTCAGCAGCTTGGGCGCGTTGCCCTTTCGCGTGATCTCCATTATCTTGAAGGAGAGCGACGGGTCCATTCCGTGGTAGATAAGGTATGTCATGATGCTGTCACGGGTACCGATAACTTCGGATATAGTGCAGGTGCCGTTCTTGATAAGCTCCTGCGCGTTGCCGAGCCATACGTCTGTACCGTGGGAAAGTCCCGATATTTGCAGCAGGTCGCTGAAATTTTTAGGCTTCGCTTCAAGCAGCATCCCGCACACGAAGTTGGTGCCCATCTCGGGTATGCCGAGAGTTCCCGTCTTCCAGAGCAGATCATCGGCGTTAACGCCGAGCACCTCGGGCGAGGTGAACAGACTGTACACATCGGGGTCGGACATGGGTATCTCGGTGATGATCCTGCCCGAAAACTCCTCGAGGTATTTGTATATCGTCGGCACATCATGACCCAGCTCATCCAGCTTTAGCAGTGTGTCGTGCATTGAATGGAAGTCGAAGTGGGTGGTGATAAGGTCGCTCTCGTCCTTTTCGGCGGGGTGCTGAACGGGGGTGAAGTCATAGACCTCGTAATCGCCCGGTACAACGACCATTCCGCCGGGGTGCTGACCTGTAGTCCTTTTTACATCGCAGCAGCCGAGAGCCAGCCGCTGCATCTCGGCGGGGTTTGCCGTCTTGTTATTCTGTTCGAGGTATTTCTTGACGTAACCGAACGCCGTCTTTTCCTGAACGCCCGCTATGGTGCCCGCCTTGAAAACGTGATCCTTACCGAACAGCTCTTCGGTGTAGCGGTGGGAAAGGCTCTGGAAATCGCCCGAGAAGTTAAGGTCGATATCCGGGGCTTTGTCGCCCTTGAAGCCGAGGAACGTCTCGAACGGTATGTCGTGACCGTCGCGGAACATCGGTTCGCCGCACTTCGGACAGTTCTTCTCGGGAAGGTCAAATCCCGAACCCACCGACCCGTCGTCGATGAACTCGTTCCAGCGGCATTTGCGGCAGCGGTAATGCGGCGGCAGCGGATTTACTTCCGAGATACCCGACATTATCGCAACGAATGACGAGCCGACGGAACCACGGGAGCCTACCAGATATCCGTTCTTTTCGGAGAAAGCAACCAGTTTCTGCGCTATCATGTACAGCACGGAGAAGCCGTATTTTATGATCGCGTCAAGCTCTCTTTGCAGGCGCTTAGAGACGATCTCGGGGATGCTGCCCTCATAGCCGTACCAGTCCATCGCTCTGTCCCAGCAGAGCTTCTGCAGCTCTTCCTCCGCGCCCGGCAGGAACGGAGTGAACGTGCCTTTGGGTATCGGGCGTATCTCGTCTATCATATCCGCGATCATGCGGGTATTCTCAACTACGACTTCGTAAGCCTTCTCGTCGCCGAGATACGCAAATTCCTCCAGCATCTCGTCGGTGGTGCGCAGGTACAGCGGCGGCTCGTCCTCAACGTCCGTATATCCCTGCCCGGCTTTGAGTATCTCGCGGAAAATGCCGTCCTCCGGGTCCTTGAAATGCACATCGCAGGTAGCCACGACCGGTATGCCGAGCTTGTCGCCGAGGTCGCAGATCTGCTTGTTTATCTTGCGCAGTTCGAGCTCGGACTTCACGGTGCCTTTCTTTATCAGAAAATGGTTGTTTGCAATGGGCTGTATCTCAAGGTAGTCGTAGAACGATGCTATCTCCTCTATCACAGCGTCGTCCTTCTTGTTCTCTATCGCCTGATAGAGTTCACCGGCTTCGCAGGCACTGCCTATTATCAGACCTTCGCGGTGATTTTTCAGTTCGGACATGGGTATTCGCGGCTTGTTGCGGAAATAGTTCAGGTTCGACATACCGATGAGCTCGTACAGATTTTTCAGACCCGTGTTGTTCTTCACCAGCAGTATCATGTGATATACCGGCATCTTCCGGGGGTCGGTGCCTGTTATGAGGTTGAGGTCGCCGAGCTTCTTTATATCACGTCCGCGGCGGCTCTCGGCTATCAGCTTGCAGTATATCATCGAGAGCATCTTAGCGTCGTCTATAGCGCGGTGGTGGTTGAAATCCCCCAGCCCGAAGTGCTCCGCCATAGTGTCGAGCTTGTGGTTCTTTTTGTTGGGAACGAGCGCACGGCATACCGCAAGAGTATCTATGCTGTCCGCGCGGAATTTCAGCCTGTGACGGTCGCTCGCCGCACGGATGAATGACATATCGAAAGGCGCGTTGTGCGCAACGAGGGGAGCGTCCCCGCAGAACTTCATGAACTGTGTCACGGCTTCCTTGTCGTCGGGCGCATCCTTCACCATTTCGTCTGTGATACCGGTCAGCTTTGTTATCTCGTCGGGTATGTGCATACCGGGGTTCACGAAGGTCTGGAATTCCTCCACGACTTCGAGATTTCTGAGCTTCACAGCGCCTATTTCCGTAAGGCGGCAGTCAGCGGGGCTAAGACCGGTCGTTTCCACATCGAACACCACGATGTCATCGTCTATGCTGCGCCCGCCGCATCCCTCTATCAGCGGAGCCTCGTTGTTGACGAAATAGGCTTCCATACCGTAGATAGGCTTGAACTTTGCTTCCGGGTCGGACTTTCTTATCTTGTCCACGGTGTTCATGAGTTCCGGGAATGACTGCACGTTGCCGTGGTCGGTTATCGCGACTGCGGGATGCCCCCACTTGTAAGCCTGCATAACGAGGTCTTTTGCGGGAGTTATGGCGTCGAGGTCAGACATATTTGTGTGCATATGCAGCTCAACGCGCTTTGTTTCGGCTTTGTCCTTTCGCGGCAAGGTCTTGACGGTCATGATCGACTTCGGTTCGATGACATTGCCGCCGGCGAATTTATCGAATGAGCATTTGCCGTTCACGAGAACAGCCGTTCCCTCTTTCAGAAACTTGTAAGCATCGGCTTTCTCGGTAGCGGTGAACACCCTCATTATCTGCGAAGAAGTCCTGTCGGTGAAAAACACGGTCTTGACGGTGTATTTCCCGTCCTTGACTGTCTTATCCTCGGTCTGGAATATCTCGCCCCATACGGTGACATCCTCCTGCTCGGAGATGAGGTCTTTCATTTTTATCGGAGCATCGTTTATAGGCTTGCCGACAACGAGCTGCGCGTCCTCGGCAAGATGCTCGTTCTCAAACATGAGCTTCATATCTTCCGGCGGGTCGTGTATCACGGGACCGCGCGAGTATGTGCGCTTCTTGTCGGCGGGACCCCCGCCCGCACCTGACGAGCTCTTACTCCCGTTTGCGGGAGAGGCGGACTGTTCGGGCTTCGGCGGAGGCGGCGGAACAGGCAGGGCGGCGTCCTTCTCGGCGACCTCTTTCGAGTATTCGTCAAGGTCGAGCGTCGTCCTTCCGGTAAAATTTACGTTGATGTCCACCCCGTAAAAACCCTTCGCGAACTTCTTTATTTTAGCGTCGATACCTTCCGTAGTCATTATATCTGCGCCGTAATGCTGTAACACTATATCGGCATTTCCGTCGTGCAGCTCTACCGCCGCGTCGTCAAAATATCCGTTGACGTTGAAACCCTCGCGGCGCAGGAAATTTGCGATATCGAGCACCGCGTCACCGTCGAACAGTTCCGCGGGATATTTCGGATAGATGCTGACATTCCCGCATTCCAGCTCAGCGCGTATCTTGTCGGCGGCGTCAAACAATGCCGAGAACGGTACACGTTCAGACAATGCAAGCTGAAATATCAGCGAGTTATCCGCTTTTTTGCGCTGTATCTTCAGCACATCACCGCCTGCGGCTTTCTCATCAAAAACTATATTTTCAAACAGTTCCGTTAATCGTGCGGACACTGATGTTCCTCCTTTCGTCACCCCGCGTCAGCGGAATGGCACCTGTAAAAATCATTTCCGTTATCCTTTTATTATACACTTGATACATGGTTTTGTCAAGTGCGGGAATGCCTTTGTCACTGTCGGCATAATACGGAAAAAACAACTCCCCCGTTATAGCGAGGGAGTTGTAAATTCAGTTTGCTATATCATGTAAACACGACCTCAACGTCGGTATTGATGAAAGCGTCGATATCTATATCGGTATTCTGTGACATATAGACATATTTCAGTTTAGTGCAGTCCCAGAACGCCGCAAAGCCTATCTTTTCGATGCTGTGCGGGATATCGAGCTCGTCGATAGCCGTCTTGGAGAACGCGTATTCGTCTATGACCTTGACACCCTCACCGAGAGTTAGCTTTGAAAGAGAGGTGCAGTTCTGGAACGCGTATGAACCTATCGTTTTGACGGTGGACGGAATATTTATGCTTGTTATGCCGTAGCACCTTATAAATGCGGCTGAGCCTATCGACGTAAGACCGCTCGGAAGTGTCACAGACGTTACATTCTCACAGAGAGCGAACGAATCGTCACCGATAGTTTTAAGGCTGGTCGGCAGATCGAGTCTCGTCAGCCCCTTGCACTCCGAGAATGCCTCGGCACCTATCTCCTGTATGCTGTTGGGGAAGTTTATCGAAGAGAGCTTGCCGCAGCCCGAGAATGCCTTTGTCCCGATAACGCCCAGACTGTCACTGAGAGAGACCGTTTCGAGGTTCGTACACTTGTAGAATGCGCATTCCTCGAATATTTCCGGTCCTCTTGGTATGTCTATCTTACGCAGTCCCGTGCAGCCTGCAAACGTGTACGGCGATATCTTCTTCATTTTGGTCGAAAGGGTGATATCACTAAGCGATATATCGTTCTCAAAAGCGTGTGCGCCGATCTTCTCGGTCGATTTCGGAACATTAAGTACCGACAGAGACGTGCAGCCCTTGAAGCAGCTGTCACCGATAGTCTTGTTGCCCTCCTTCATGTTGAGGGAAGTGAGCGACGAGCAGCCTTCAAATACGTTGTTGTCGATGTACCACATACTCTCCGGAGTGGTGACTTTCGTAAGACCCGTGCAGTTCTGGAACGCGCAGTCATGCACTTCTCTGATACCCTCGGGCAGCGATATCTCCCTGAGCTTTGTACAACCCGCGAAGCAGTACGCCGACAGTTCCTTAGGCGACGCCTTCATGGTGACGCTTGTGAGAGACGTGCAGTTGCGGAACGCGTTCTCGCCGATATTGGTAACGCTGCTCGGTATCTCTACCGATTCCAGAACTGAATTGCTGCTGAATGCGGAAGCGGCAATACTGATGACCGATTTCCCGCCGAGCTTCGACGGTATGACGAGCTTCCCTGCCGTCCCTCTGTACCCGGTTATCTCAACGCCGCCCGTGACAGAAACGTATTTGAGAGTATCTTCTGCGGAAGCGGGCTTGTCATCCTTCTTGGTCGTAGTTGTAGTTGTATCTTTCTTGGTAGTAGTAGTAGTCTTTGTTGTCCGCGGGGGCGCTGTGGTCACATCGGGTGTCTTTGTGGTAACGTCCGGAGCCGTCGCGGGTGCCGCAGTCGTTATTTCGGGCGGCTGCGTGGTATCTTCGTCGGGAACATCCTCCTCTTCCGGCTCTGTATCGGGAACAGGCACTTCCATGAGATCGGGGTCTTCCTCCGTCACGGCTTCCTCACCCATACTGCGGAACATGATATTTGCAGCATCGCAGCCCGAGAAAGCGTCGTCCGCAACGCTGCAATCCGTCGGGAGCGAAACGTCACCGAGCGAGGTGCAGCCCATGAATGATTTTCCGTTAAGGCGCATTATGCTGTTAGGTACGACGAGTTTCTCCAGACTGCTGCAGCCGTTGAAGGTTTCGGTATCCACCATCGACATACCCGAAGAAAGAATAAGTATCTTTGCTTTTGAGCAGTTCTTGAACGCGGACTTTCCTACTCTCGAAATGCTCTTAGGCAGTTTTATCGCTTCGAGGGCAGTGCAGTCCTCGAATGCCTGTTCGCCTATCGAAGTAACTCTGCTTGTGAATTTCACCGACATCATCGACGAGCATCTTCCGAACGCATGGTCGCCGACTGCGGTAACACTGTCCGGCAGTGTTACAGACTTTATCTCCTTGCATCCGTAGAACGCGAAGGGAGATATCTCCGAAACACCTGCCGGTATGCGCACCGAACGCATGCTTGAGCACTCATAGAACGCTCGTTCGCCGATGACCGAAACGCTGTTCGGTATCGCGACATAACCGAGGTTTGAGCAGCCGAAGAAAGCGGCTGTGCCTATCTCCCGAAGTCCGCTGGGCAGATCGACTGCCGTTATCAGCGACGGGTCGGGGAAAATACTCATGCCGGTGTCGCCCTGCAATTTTGTAACGGGCTTGCCGTTTATAGCCGCGGGTATCGAGACTTCACCCGATGTTCCGAGGTATTTTGTGATAGTGATCCTGCCGTCTTCCTCCACTGTCTCGAAAAGATCGGCATCGGTAATTTCTATATCGAGGTCTTCATCGGCATAAGTCGTTGTCGTGAACTCCGCAGTCGTCACCGTCGTGATCTCCGCAGTGCCGGTGGTGATATCGGCGGAAGTTTCGACCGGCACCTGCCCGTCACCGCTTTTGTTGAGCAGTATCGCGGTGAGAATGAGCGCCGCTGCGGCAGCTGCCGAAACGCCTATTATAATGCCCTTCTTCTTTCCGCCGCCTTTGTTTGCGGGAACTGCCGCAGCCGGGGCAGCGGCGGGAGCGTTGATGTTCGTACCCGATGCAGCTTCTCTTATTCCGGCGGCAGGAATAACGCGCGTTGCGGTATTGTCGGTCTGCGGTGTCTGCCCATACTGTGGCTGCTGCATCTGCCCATACTGTGACTGCGGAACCTGCCCGTACTGTGACTGCTGCATCTGCCCATACTGTGACTGCGGAACCTGCCCGTACTGTGACTGCTGCATTTGCCCGTACTGTGACTGCGGAACCTGCCCGTACTGTGACTGCGGCACTTGACCGTACTGTGACTGCGGTATCTGACCGAAGATGTTCTCCTGACTTGTATTGCGTTCGACTTTGTATTCCGGTATCTTATCGAGATCCGGGAACTGCTCGAACTGCTGTGCTGTATTCTTCTGAACGGCGGGCTGACCGAAGGGGTCATTGTTCATCTGCGGCATCCTGTCGAACATTGACAGACCTACGTTTTCGGGTATCCGGTCGGCTGACGGGAGCTGTTCGGGACGTGAGGAACGCTGGGGTATCTGCTCGTAGATATCCTCGGACGTTTCCGCTTTGGGTATCCTGTCGAACATCGAAAGCTCCACCTTATCCGGTATATCCTCGGCTGACGGTAGCTGCGCATTGCGGCTGCGCGGCTGCTGGGCGGCATCTATCACGTTCTGCACAAAAGAACCTGCCGCGGGCGCACTGCCCTTGTGTCCGACGTAAATATCCTCCGAAGGCTCGGAACCTATATTCACCCGTGAGCCTTCCTCGGCAACGACAAGATCGCCGTTCTCCGCGTCGAATGCCAGTCCGCTGTCGGAGATGCGGGATTCGTAAGCCTTCTGCTCCTCCGGGGAGATGAGCACGGTATGGTCGTCATCTGCCGGCTGTGCCGCCGGTACCGCGAACTGTATCGGCGATGTCTGCTGTACGGTGCTGAACTGTATCTGCGGCTGCGCGGCAGTCTCCGGAACAACATTGCTGTCGGGACCAGCGGCGGGCATTGCAGCCGGAACGAACGGGTCTGCGTACAGTCCTGCTTTCAGTTCTCCGGCGGTCTGCTGTCTGTCGGCGGATTTCAGAGAGAGTGACTTCATCAGCGCTCTTTCGCAGTTCTCGCTTATCTGCACGCCAAGCTGTCTCGGCGGAACTATGGTGTCGCTTATCATGCGGTCGAAGGCTCTCGGCGGCGGATTTCCGGTAAGGCAGCGGTAGATCGTCGCGCCGAGAGAATAGATATCCGACCAGGCGCCGTGACCCGTTGCGGTGTAGAGCTCCACAGGTGCATAGTCATGCTTCAGGGCGACGGACGTAGTCTCCTGACCGGAAGCCGATACGTCCTTTGCACAGCCGAAATCGAGCAGACGCACCTTGCCCCTTTCGAGCATGATGTTGTCGGGCGAGATGTCACGGTGAACAAGTCCGTGTCCGTGAAAATCATCGAGCGCGGCAAACAGCGGCTCGATGAGCCTGAACAGCTCCTCGGGCTGCATACGTCCTCCGCGCAGCTCTGCTATTTTCGAGAGGGTGGTGCCCTCGATGTATTCCATGATTATGTAGGCGGTGTTGTTATCTTCGATAAAGTCACGGACACCCACCGCCACCTTGTCTTTTTCGAGCATGGCAATGGCGCGCGCCTCTTTGCGGAAACGCTCCTTGCCCTGTGCGAAATCCGAGTTCTCCTCGTCACCGCTGTGGCTCTCTATACGCATTGTAGAGGTATTTCTCGAAGCCTTGTCCTTCGGAAAATACTCCTTTATCGCGACCTTACAGTCAAGGTTCAGATCTCTGCCTATGTAAGTTACTCCGAATCCGCCCTCACCGAGCGCCCGCCCGATAAGGTAGCGGTCTTTGAGCACAGTTCCGACAGGCAGGTGATGTACCGCAGAAACGTATGTCGCAGGGTCAAGACCGCAGACCGGGCAGGTCGG
>CAMHBE010000061.1 GCA_946183095.1 uncultured Clostridia bacterium
CGAGGTTCGCCACAAATATTATCTTCTTTCCCACAAGGCCTTCGGGCTTGTAGTACGCGGCGATTCCGGAAACTATCTGTCTGCCGTTCCTGCCGTCATCTACCTGTATCTTCAGCAGCTTTTTCGACTTTGCAACTTTTTCACAAGCGGTTATCTCGCCCGTGCGCAGCTTTATCTCCGCAAACTTGTCGATAGTTATGATGTTCGCCTTATCGAGGTCTTCGTCTTCTTTTATCGTCTTTTCGGGGGTGAGCAGCTTGTTGAGCTCGTCTATCTCCTTGTCGATATCTATTCTCGGGAACAGCACTTCTCCCTTGTGTACGGTAACATCGGCGGGCAGCACGCCGAACACGGCTGCGCTGTCATACGTTACATCGGCTTCCTTCGCGCCTATCTGCTCCCACACCTTCGGCATGGTAACGGGCATGAACGGGTACAGCAGCGACGAGCACAGCCTTATCGTTTCGAGCAGGTTATAGAGCACCGTCGCAAGTCTCGCGCTGTTCGCTTCGTCCTTTGCGAGCACCCACGGAGCTGTCTCGTCTATATACTTGTTTGCGCGGGATATGACCTTGAATATCTCCGCAAGGGCGAGTGAATGCTGTGCTTCATCGACGTACTTCGCCACGGGGTCGCGCAGAGCTTTTGCCATCGTGATAAGCTCGTCGTCGAGCGGATCGGGCTTTCTGTCCTTTATCAGCGTGCCTCCGAAATACTTGTCAGCCATTGCCACTGTGCGGGAAACGAGGTTGCCGAGGTCATTGGCAAGGTCGGTGTTGATGCGCCCCACCATTATCTCGTTGGAGAAGTTGGAATCCGAACCGTAGGGCATATCGCGCAGGATCTGATATCTTACCGCGTCAACGCCGTAACGCTCACCGAGCACGAAGGGATCGACAACGTTGCCGAGGGACTTAGACATCTTCGCGCCGCTGAAAGTTATCCAGCCGTGCCCATAAAGGCGCTTCGGAACGGGAATATCAAGCATCATCAGTATCGCCGGCCACACGATAGAGTGGAAACGCACTATCTCCTTCGCGGTCATGTGCATATCAGCCGGCCAGTATTTGTCGAAATCGTCATAGGTGTCGTTCTCATAGCCGAGCGCACTGATATAGTTTATGAGCGCGTCGAGCCACACATATACGGTGTGCTTCGGGTCGAAGGGCACGGGAATGCCCCATTTTACCGATGTTCTCGAAACGCACAGGTCTTCGAGCCCGTCCTTGACGAAGTTGTTTATCATCTCGTTCACGCGGCTCTCGGGACGCAGATAGTCGGTATTGCGCAGCAGGTCGGTGACTTTTCCGGTCATTGCCGACAGCTTCAGGAAGTACGCTTCCTCCTCCGCGTCGATGACATCTCTGCCGCAGTCGGGACATTTCCCGTCAACGAGCTGTGTCTCCGTCCAGAAGCTCTCGCAGGGAACGCAGTATTTGCCCTTGTATGTGCTCTTGTAGATGTACCCTTTGTCATGCAGCTTCGTGAAGATGTTCTGCACGGTCTTGATGTGATAATCGTCGGTGGTGCGCACATAGCGGTCATAGCTTATGTTCATGAAGCTCCACAGCTTCTTGAAATTCGCAACTATCCCGTCAACGTACTGCTGCGGGGTCTTTCCCTCAGCCTCGGCTTTCTGCTGTATCTTCGCGCCGTGCTCGTCCGTTCCCGTGAGGAACATTACGTCATAGCCCTGCATACGCTTCATGCGGGCTATAACGTCACAGGCTACGGTGGTGTAGCAGTGTCCGATGTGCGGGTTGCCCGACGGATAGTAGATCGGTGTGGTGATATAATATGTCTTGCTCATAGTTAAAACATCTCCTTGAAGCAGAATAATCAACTTATATTATATCACAAAATGCTCATTTTGGCAAGATGTAAAAAATTTTATAAGAAATTTTTACATTTTTCACAGAAAACACTTGATTTTTTTCACGTTTTCTATTAAAATAGAAGTGTATATATTTTTATGCGCTTTTTTCGCGTATAAACAACATTTTCCCCGACTGCACGCACTTGCGCGGTATCTGCACCGAGAGACATCAAGCGGCAGCGGGCAGGGCTGATGCCAGAGAAAGGAAATTATCATGTCAAACAGATTGTTTCAGGGAGTAGTACACCAGATGAGAGATACCGTCGGCAGAGTCATCGGCGTTATCGACGAGAACGCAACGATCGTAGCGTGCAGCGAACTGTCAAAGATAGGGACTTCCAACGACTTCTTCTCTATCGAGTTCAGCGATTCGCACGACATCTTCATACGCGACGGCTACACATACAAGCCCTTCGGCGTACACGTCAAGCCCGATTACGCGGTATTCGTCGAAGGCACCGACGAAATGGCGGGCAAGTACGCCTCCATTCTCGCTATTTCCCTGTCGAGCATAAAGCAGTATTACGACGAGAAGTATGACCGCAACAACTTCGTAAAGAACATCATCCTTGATAACGTGCTCCCCGGCGATATAAGCATAAAGTCCCGCGAACTGCACTTCAACGCGGATATCAACCGGGTCGTGTTCCTCATAAGCATAGTTTCGTCCAACGACGTTTCGGCGTATGACGTTATACAGAACCTGTTCCCCGACAAGAACAAGGACTTCGTGTTCAACATCACCGAGAGCGAGATAGTGCTCGTAAAGGAGATAAAGAGCGGTATTGACGTGAAGGATCTCGAAAAGCTCGCCCGCTCGATAGCCGATACACTCCAGACGGAGTTCTTCACCCGCGTGAACATCGGTATCGGCACCCCCGTTATCGGCGTGAAAGACCTCGCCCGCTCCTTCAAGGAAGCCCAGATAGCTATTGAAGTAGGCAAGGTGTTCGACACGGAAAAGAACATAGTGAGCTACGACAACCTCGGTATCGCCCGCCTTATCTATCACCTCCCCACGACGCTCTGCGAGACGTTCCTCAAGGAAGTGTTCAAGAAGGGCTCGATCGAATCCCTCGACCACGAGACACTGTTCACCATACAGCGTTTCTTCGAGAACAACCTCAACGTTTCCGAAACATCGAGAAAGCTGTTCGTACACAGAAATACACTCGTTTACAGACTTGATAAGATAAAGAAACTCACGGGTCTCGACCTCAGAGAGTTCGACCACGCTATCATCTTCAAGATCGCGCTCATGGTCAAGAAGTACCTCTCCGCGGATCCTGTGAAATTCTAAGGCAATACCGCACAAATAGCGGACGACTGTTTATGCGGTATTGTCCTGAGCTCATGATATGCACGGGGCGGAACTTGTCGTTTCGCCTCGGGTGTTGTTCTGACCGCTGAAAAGAAACATAACAGAACTCTTGTTATACGGCGCAGCACGGCTGTGTCCATTAAGGAGATAATAAATGGTAGAATTAAAGAATGTTGACGTGCATTACACGGACGGTCCGCGAAAGCAGCCGGATGCGCTGAACGACATAAACATCCGCGTGAACGACGGAGAGTTCGTGTTCATAGTGGGTGACAGCGGCGCGGGCAAGAGCACACTGCTGAAACTGCTCACCCGCGAGATACAGCCCTCCAGCGGACGCGTGTTCGTGAACGGCTATAACCTCAAAAAGCTGCGGAACCGCAAACTCCCGCAGTTCAGGCGCTCCCTCGGCATGATATTCCAGGATTTCCGCCTTATCCCCACGCTCACAGTCTATGAGAACGTGGCGTTCGTTCTGCGCGTTATCGACAAGTCGAAAAAATATATCCGCCAGCGCGTTCCGTATGTTCTGAACCTCGTCAAGCTCAACGACAAGGCTAAGGCGTACCCGGGGCAGCTCTCCGGCGGTGAGCAGCAGCGTGTGGCTATCGCAAGGGCATTCGCCTGCGACCCGAAGATAATCATAGCGGACGAGCCTACCGGAAATATCGACCCGAAGCTCTCCTATGAGATAGTGGAGCTGCTGCAGGACATAAACGAATGCGGGACAACAGTCATCATGGTAACGCACAATCACGATCTTGTCAAGTATTTCGGCGGCAGGATAATAAACCTCAAAGAGGGCAGCATTGCCTTTGACGGATATATAGAAGGAGAATAAGCTATAAATGAGAATGAGCAACTTCGGCTATCTCGTGAGACGCGGGATAGGCTCGGTCTTCAAGAATGCGATGATGTCCGTTGCGAGCTTCTTCGTACTGCTCGTGAGCCTGCTGCTCATAGGGCTTTCGGTGATAGTCGCAATGGATCTCAGCATTGTGATGTCGAATGTTGAAGAAAAAAACGAGATACAGGTATATGTGAACGGCGAACTTGACCAGACCACGCTCAACCACATAACCGACGCAATAAAGAACAACCCCAACTATCTGAATGTGATATACTATTCAAAAGAGCAGGCGTGGGAGGACGAAAAAGCGAAGATGTCCGATTATAAGGATCTTTTCGACAACCTCAAGGAAAACCCCATGCCCCACACGTTCAGGGTAACGGTCAAGGATATATCGGTCATAAGCCAGACGGCGGATGAACTCGCAACCATAGAAGGTGTCGAGGAAGTCATGGCACCGCTGGATTTCGCTTCAGCGCTGGTGGATATCCGCTCCACACTATCGGTGATAGCGGGTTCTATACTTGTGGTAATGATCGCGACGAGTATAATCATAATATACAACGCGATACGCAGCAGCGTTTACGCCCGCAAGCAGGAGATAAACATAATGAAGGTGGTCGGTGCGACGAACGCCTTCGTAAAGATACCGTTCTTCATCGAGGGTATGTTTATCGGCATCGCGGCAGGTGCGGCATCGTGGTTCGTGACAAAGGTGACGTATGAGGCGATAGTTCAGCTTTTCCGCGAAGATCTCACTATCTGGCGCATCTTCGGTCTTGTCAATATCATCAGGTTCGACGATATAACATGGTATGTCCTCGCCGCCAACTGCGTCCTCGGCGCATTGCTCGGAGCTGTCGGAACTATCATAAGCACAGGTAAGTATGTAAAGGTGTGAGAGCAGAGCGGTGAGCAAGTGAGCAGAGCCGCTGCCGCTCCAGACCGCGCATTCGCGCATGAGGGCAGGGCGCTGCCCTCCCCTCAAACTCCCGACCTGCTTCCTTTGTACGACAAAGGAAGCGAAAACGTTGTAATGAGACAGTGCCGTTATGTCTGAAGGAGATATATGATATGAAAAAGATATACAGGAAAATAGCACAGGCTGCATCTGCCTGTCTGCTGTGCGCCGGGATAGCCGTGAGCGGTCAGCCGCCCATGCAGCCGGTACACACCTACGCAGACACGGTGGCAGACTATGAACAGAAGATCAAAGACCTCGACAACAGGATAAACGAGATAGATCAGCAGATCGCCACGGCAGGTCAGGATATCGAAGCAAGCAAGTCCCAGCAGGACAACTACTGGAACCTGCTCGTTGCCACGCAGGAAAAGATAGATACCGTTAACCTGTCCGTTGCCGCAAAGGAAGAGGAAATAAAATCCAAACAGGCGGAGATCGACAACAAGCAGCTCGAGATAGACAATAAAGCACTGGAGATAACCGAAACGGAACGCAAGATAGCCGATACCGAAGCGCAGATAGAAATGCTCGAAAAGCAGAACGAGGAGAACCTCCACCGTTTTGCGCAGATCGTCCGCGCAAACTACATCAACGATTCGGGCGACTACCTCTCCGTTATCTCGGGCGCTACCGACTTCTATGATATCTTCGTGCGCAGCAAGCTCATGGACAGCGTTACCCGCCAGAACGAGGAGTTCATGAAGCAGCTTCAGAGTGATATCCACCGCCTTGAAGACAAGAAGGTGCAGCTCGGCGATGATATCAAGGCTCTCGAAGACCAGAAGGAAGGTCTCAATTACGACAAAATGACCCTGCAAATGCAGAAGGAAGATCTCGAAGACGAAAAGATCGACCTCGACGAACGCGTGAAGTATTTCAACGACCTGAACAGCAGCTACTGGGGCGAGTACAATACATACGCGTCGCAGATACAGGATCTCGAAACGCGTCAGGCTAACCTGCAATACGAAAAGAAAGTCACACAGGCTGACCGCGAAAAGGCACAGGCAGCAATGGACGAAGAGATCCGCCGCGCGCAGGAGCGTGCCAAGAACAACACAGTTTACGATACAGGCGAGTGGGCATGGCCGCTCGACAGGTCGTACCACCTCATAACAACCACGTTCGGCTGGGACGCTTGGAGAAACGGCAACCACGGCGGTATCGACATCGGCAACTCCGGTCTTATGGGCGCTAACATCTACGCTTCAAAGGGCGGTGAGGTCATTGTCGCAAAGACCACCTACATACCCGGTTATGACTACGGAATGTACGTCGTTATCGACCACGGCAGCGGCTATCAGACACTTTACGCGCATTGCAGCGCCATTTATGTGAGCGTCGGTCAGACCGTAAACAAGGGTGACTGCATAGCGGCTGTGGGTGCAACAGGCTGGGCTACTGGACCGCATCTGCACTTCGAGGTGCGCAAGGACAGCGTGCGCATCGACCCGCTGGGCGTTGTTGCATTGCCGCAGTGATGCCGGCAGAAAAATACGATCGATCGGGATAAGTTTATATGAACAGGAAAATATCTTTGGGCATAGCGATAAGCATTGTCGCTATCGCCTGTGCAGTCACATTCGTCATAACCATGACGGTGTCGCTGAGCAACTACAACAATAAGATAGCAGATGTCCAGCAGCGCGGCGAGATATACACCAAATTGCAGGAAATAGACGCTTATGTGCGCAGCTACTCGCTTTATGAAGTGAATGACGAGGTAATGCGCAACGGCGTGTATTCGGGCTATCTCAGCGGTATCGACGACAGTGCGGCGCGCTATTACACAGCAGATGAATATTATTACAAGACCCGCATGGACAGCGGTTCCATTGTCGGTCTGGGTCTGGTATTCGACAAGGAAGAAAGCGGTTATATCATGATAACCGATGTGTACGAAGGCTCTCCGGCAGCGGAAGCGGGCATTCTCCCCGGCGATGTTGTGATATCGGTAGATGGCGTGAATGTTCTCGAAACGGGTTATGACACCGCGAGCGAACAGCTCCGTTACGGCGATGAGGGAACACGTCGAAAGATACAGGTGAGAAGGAACGGTGAGGAATCGGACTACGAGCTTATCCGTGCATCTTTCAACATTCCGACGCTCGACGCTGTGCTGCTCGATAACGGTCTGCTGTATTTCCGATTTACGGCGGTGAACGGTGCAACGGGTCAGAAAATGACACAGCTTCTCTCCGCGTATGCCGACAGCCCCGTGACAGGCTATATCTTCGACCTGCGCGGCGTATCGAGCGGCGTGTATTCGTCGGTATCCGAGATACTTTCAAGGTTCGTGCCGCCCGGCGAGATAGCTTCGGCAGTCTATAAGAACAATTCGACAAGAATCGTCGCCGAAACCGATGATGCGGACTTTACAAATCTGCCCGTAAGTATTATAATAGATGAAAAGACAGGCGGTTCCGCCGAGCTTATCGCTCAGGCACTGCGCGACAAGGCTTCCGGCACCACGGTCGGCGAGGTATCCTCCGGCAGCGGTACTCTCCGCGAAACGAGAACGTTCAACGACGGTACGGCTATCGAGATATCCGTCGCGGTCATACGCCCCACAGGTGAAAACACCGGTTACAACGATGTCGGCATCACCCCGGAGTTTATCGTCGAATACGACGGCGACTATGAAACAGACGCTTCGGGTTATGCGGATTCGACAGACCTTCAGCTCAAAAAGGCAGTCGAGGTGATAGCGGGTAAGGTAACGGCTGCCGAACCGCAGGAAACCGCCGCCGCAGAACAGTGAGAGATCGAGAGGACGCTGCGCTCCGAGAGAGATCGAGAGGGCGCTGCGCTCCGAGAGAGATCGAGAGGACGCTGCGCTCCGAGAGAGATCGAGAGGACGCTGCGCTCCGAGAGAGTTTGAGAGGACGCTGCGCTCAAGATTTTTGCCCTGCGCGGGCAGCGCCACGCTACGGCGTGGAGACGTTACACGCCGCGATAATGCGGTTCAGACTTACAGTAAGGCAATATGCGGCGCGCTCCAAATCAGGAACTTCTTCACGGCACAAGATGCTTCCTACATCACCGCCTGCGTTCACTGCACGAGACTCTGAAAGAGTATGGACAGATAATATATATACAAATACATTAGCAAATACATTAGCAAATACAGAAAGGAATAAAACCATGGCATCTAAACAGACAGTATTGACACAGGAGGGCCTCGAAGCCCTCGAAGCAGAACTCGAAAACCTCAAGACCGTCAAGAGAAAGGACATTGCGGAAAAAATAAAAGTCGCGCTCTCATTCGGTGACTTGTCCGAAAACTCCGAGTACGATGAAGCCAAGAACGAACAGGGTATCATTGAAGCCCGTATCGCCGAGATCGAAGCCACCCTCAAAAATGTCGTAATTATCGACGCCGACAGCCTCAACACCGAACGCGTTCAGCACGGCAACAAGGTAACGGTCAAGGATATCGAGGAAAACGATGTCCGTGAACTGCATATCGTCGGTTCAAAGGAAGTTGACGTAAAGCATGGCAAGATATCCGACGAATCCCCTATCGGCAAGGCTCTGCTCGGTCACGCAAAGGGCGATATCGTCGATGTTGAGACACCGTCCGGCATCTTACAGTTCGAGATACTCGATATCGGCAAATAAACAAAGTCTTGCTTTTTATCCGCCCCCGAGGGTGGCGAGCTCCGCAAGCCTGCACAACACAGGAAGTGGTGCGGCGTGGTACAATGGGAAAGCGACGGGGGCGCATCTTGTTCTTGCTTCCCACCCTGCCCCGTCGGTGCAGACGACACCCACGCCGCAACCGATTTGTCAAGGGGGTGGCTTTAAAAAATTTTTTATGGAAAAATTTTTTGGAGTACCCTTGACAAATCGGTAACGACCGGTCAGCAGCGAACCATACCAATACAAAAGGAGATATATCAACAAATGTCAGATGAAATAAAGACAGAAGAACTTACCGAAGAAGAGGAACTTGCCAATCTCTCGGAACAGCACAGGATACGCATAGAAAAGCTCAACAAGCTCAAAGCGGACGGCAAG
>CAMHBE010000062.1 GCA_946183095.1 uncultured Clostridia bacterium
GGGAGTTTGAGGGGAGGGCAGCGCCCTGCCCTCATGTGGCTCGCCCTCAAGGCGAGACACTTCTCTCGAGCGTCAGCGGCTTATCCTGTCGAGGAAGTCTCCGCCGTGGAGTTTTATCTGTGCTATCATTTCTTCATCGCTGATGACGGTAACGCGACCCGCGTCGTACTGTGCGTCTATCCATTCCTTTATCTTTGCGATGAAGGGTTCCTTCTTGTTCACAGCCTTTTCGGGGGGCAGGCGGTAGTAGTTGTTTATCCAGAGGGCGATGCCCGCAAGACCGCAGACATTGCTCACCGCAACGAGGGGCGGTCTGCCGAGGATAGTGTCCGTATCAAAAATATTGTATATCTCCGGGTCTTTGAGAAGTCCGTCGGCGTGGATGCCCGCACGGGTGAGGTTGAAGTTCCTGCCCACAAACGGCGTCATGGGCGGCAGGTCGTAGTTCGTTTCCTTTACGATGTAGTCGGCTATCTCCGTGATGACGCGGGGTTCCATGCCGCCGAAATCTCCGCGGAGCTGCGCATACTCGAATACCATTGCTTCAAGCGGAACGTTGCCCGTTCTCTCGCCTATGCCGAGCAGTGAGCAGTTCACAGCCTGTGCGCCGTACAGCCATGCGGTGGATGCGTTCACGACGCCCTTGTAGAAATCGTTGTGACCGTGCCATTCGAGCATCTCGCTCGGTACGCCCGCGTAATGCTGCAGACCGTAGATTATGCCGGAAACGCTTCGGGGCAGCGCAACACCGATGAACGGTACGCCGTATCCCATTGTGTCGCAGGCTCTTATCTTTATCGGTATGCCGCTCTGTTCGGACAGCCGCATGAGCGCAGTTGCAAAAGGCACCACAAAGCCGTAGAAATCCGCACGAGTGATATCCTCGAAATGACAGCGCGGGCGAAGTCCGGCTTCTATCGCGTCGGACACTATACCGATGTACTTGTCGAGCGCCTGTTTGCGGGTAAGACCCATTTTGTTGAAGATATGGTAATCTGAGCAGCTCACGAGTATGCCCGTTTCCTTTATGCCGATATCGCGTACAAGTGCGAAATCCGACTTTGTGGCGCGTATCCATGTCGTGATCTCCGGGAAGTCGTAGCCCAGTTCCATGCACTGTTCAAGCGCTTTTCTGTCCTTTTCGGAGTAAACGAAAAATTCCGTCTGACGTATGATGCCGTTCTTTCCGCCGAGCTTGTGCAGCAGCTTGTAGATATGCACCATCTGTTCGGTGGTGTAGGGGGCGCGGGACTGCTGACCGTCGCGGAACGTCGTGTCGGTGATGTAGATGCTGTCGGGCATATTCATCGGCACTCTGCGGTAGTTGTAGGCTATTTTCGGCACTTCGGTGTAGGGGAACATCTCGCGGAAGAGTTCCGGTTCCGCTACATCCTGAAGTTCGTATTCATAGGGGTCCTGTTCGAGCAGGTTGCTTTTGCTGCTCAGGGTTATGTCTTTTATCTCAGCCATTTGTTTTCTCCTTTTCGGCAATTCATGACACTTTGCGGATATTGTATTGTCAGCCGGAGCTGCGCTGCTTATTTGTACAGTAATTATATAACGGTTTAACGCTTTTGTCAAATAAAAACGTAAAAATCGGCACTTTAAAGATAAATGCCGATCTTTGCAGGAATAATATGTCGAAATTGCATAAACCGGAAGATTTACTGATTCATTTTCAGCCACATCTCGACCGCCGCGCACTCCGTCGAGCGCTTGTACCCGTCGGATGCACCGGCATCCAGAGCGCGTCTGCCGACCTCGTATTTGCCGAGATCGGTGCCGCCGATGCAGGATGTCGTAACGACTATCGGCATGACCTTTGAAAGTTCGGAGATGACGAGCGTTATTTCATTGTCGGGGATGCCGCCCGCGCCGTATGTTTCGATAACGATACCCGCGCGGTCCTCCGCCATGAGGGTTATGTCAAGTCCGTAGGTGAACGGTGACAGGCGCACTACCGCCGGCAGCTTGCCGTTGCGCTTCGGGAAAGCATATTTTTTCGTGGGAACGAATCCGGAGAAGCTGCGGAAAGCGTCCTTGTCGAAGCTCCTCGTCTTGACGATATCCGCGCCGTTTATGATGCGGTTCGCGAAAGCAAGATGCACTCCGCGGTACATACCGCCCGCAGCTACCAGTGCCGCAAATCGGATGTTCGGGTGAGCGTCGCTGTCCGGTGCGTCCGCCGGCAGCATGGCGCCTGTGAGTATTACGGGCTTATCGGTCTCGACTGTGAATGCCAGCACCGCACCCGTGTATGCCATGGTATCTGTGCCGTGCAGGATGATGATGCCGTCGTACAGCGGGAGGTTTTCGGTCACGGCATTGTACAGCTTTCTCCAGTGTACGGGCATAACGTCCGTGCTGTCTATCGAATACAGGTCGAGTATCGTTGTCTCGATACCGTCGAGCTTAGGTATCAGTTTATCGCCGCTGAGTTTCGGCGCAATGCCGAACCCTGAGTTGGTACCCGCTATAGTGCCGCCTGTTGTTATAATAAGTATCTTCTTCATCTGAACAGCTCCCCGTCAAAATATTTCTCCTGAAATGCCGTCTTTTCCGCAATTTCCTTATCCGAGATGACCGCACCCTCCGGCGCTACGATCCACTTGTCCTCGATGTCGTTGTATCTGTGCCACACCGCTATGACCCTGCCGGTGAAGGATTCCACGGGCTTGTCTTCTCCGAGAAGGTATATGTCCTGCTCCGAGTTGTCGGCTGCGAATACCCCCTCGACGTACCCGTAGTTCACGGGATATGTTATCTGCGGACAGCGCGGGTGGACACTGCCTATAGGTCTGTCTATCCTGCCGCTCACCGTTCTGCCGATTATACCGGAGTAGTCGGGCTTTGCGGCATCTTTCACCGCGTCGGCTTCCGCGAACCAGTGCGCACCGGTAGCGTTATAAAGCGGTGTCTTGTATGTTTCGACGTGCCGCAGCACATTTATGTCAAAATCCATGAGCAGACCGCGCATACCCGCTTCATCGGTGAAGAAATGCGGTATGCCGTCCTCGGGACCTCCCACGAAACGTATGGTGTTCTCGTCTATCTTGTCGCCCACCGTTTTTTCATAGTGCCACGCCTTTTTCGAGCAGAGGTCGAAATATATCTCTCCGCCGGGGCGAAGCACACGATGCACCTCGTTCATCACCTGCTTTATGCCCTCGGTATCCGTGTGGGAGAGCACATGGTATGAGTAGATGCAGTCGAAGGCGTTGTCCGCGAAGGGCAGCTTCTTCATATCGCCGACCACCGTGCGGAAATCCACGCCGTTCTTTTTCTGCCACCTGCGCAGGTTCTCAACGCCGTATTCCGACAGGTCTATCGCGGTAACGGAGAAGCCCTGCGAGTCGAAGAATATCGAATGCCTGCCGAGCCCGCATCCGAGGTCGAGCAGCCGTCTGCGTCCCTCGCTGTGCCATTTCGCGGCATAGTAGAAGCTCTCCTCCGAGGGCTTCAGCCACGATTCGCTTTTTATATTTTCCCAGTCCCAAGCTTTGGATACTACCATAATGACCTCTTTCGGTGTCTGACAGCGGGATCGTCTGACCGTTCATCCCGCAAATAAATTGCTCCGCAAAGACAGCGCGAATGCGCCGCTGCCGGTCAGGCATATCGGCGGTCATTTCTTTTCGGAGAAGTGCCCGTCAATACAAATATAACATATTTTTCACGCCCTGTCAACCTTGACGGCGTTCAGCGCCGATATGTATTCTTCCTCGCTGCAAAGGGTGTTCAGCGCGTCCAGCAGCCCCTTTGCGGAGATGCGTTCCGGCAGTCCGAGCTTTGCACAGAGCGCCTTGCGAAGTGCGGAACTGTTATCGCTGCCGGAGAGCCCGTCGTCACATAGCCGCTGCTTGTCGATCCACGGCCTCCTCGTCTGTGCGTCTCCGGTAACTCCCGCGTCACGGAGCGCCGCGATGAGCACATCCTTGTCTATCCCCTCGACGCCGAGCTTGCCCTCTTTTGACGGCTCACGCTTGCGGCGTTCCTTGCCGAAAACGTCGGGGACATAGACGTTCACAGTCTTCACATCACCGAGGCGGCTTTTGAGCATATTCCGTATGAGAAATCCCGCGCCGTCGCTGTCGGTAAGTATCGCCACACCGCTTTTCTGCGCGTACCGCCGTATCAGTGCGAGCTTCTGCGAGTTGTGCGCTACGGAAAACCCGTCGGTGGTGATTATCGTCCCCTCCGCGATGCTCTCCAGCTTTATCTTGTCGTACTTTCCCTCGACGATAACGGGCATGGTGAGCTTTATTTTTTTATCTGTATCCGGCATTCTCACGCCTCGTTTTTTCTCTGCACATAAACAGTTTTGTCACTGTTTCTTCTATAAGCGTCTGCTTGTCTATGGGGGATGATTTTATGGTGATATCCGCGTCGGACAGCACTTTTATCGTTTCGCGCAGATAGGGTATGTCGAGCTTCGCCGCGGCGGGGAATATCACATTTTTCAGCGCCCATACGCGCTTGCCGTAAAATCCCAGCACAGGTGCCGCTTCATCAGGGGATATGCCCGCGGACTTTGCGAGTTTCGCGCCGTACAGTTCGAGGTATGCCCCCGACAGTGACGCGAGTATGTTCACATGGCTTATCTGTTGTGCGAACAGTTCGTCCACCGTTCTGAACGCTTCCGCGCGTTTCCCGGCATTTATCTGTTCCGCGAGCCGGAACGCCTGCGCGTCGAGCTGCTTCGGAACGAGCATATCTATGTTCGCACGGGTGACGGTACCGCCCTCGCCGACGTATGTCATGAGCTTTGCTGTCTCGTCGCTTGCGGCGTTCATCCCGCCGCCCACGCGTTCGGTAAGGTACAGCGCGTCGTCATAGGATATGACTATACCGGCTTTTGCAGCCTTTTTCACACACAGTTCCGCGACTTTTGCGGGCTTCATCATGTCTATCATGCAGACTGTGCCGTGTTCATCGACCGTGCCGATGAACTTTTTGGTTTTTGCTTTCTTTTCTTCGGGCTCTGCGTTCGGGTTCCAGAACACGAGCACGGTAGTTTCGGGAATGTCCGCAATGATCGCGAGCAGGCGCTTTGTAAGCTCCGCGTCCGCCTTTTCGGGGTCGAAGTCCTTCACCGTCACCACCTTGAACGGCGCGAATACCGGCAGCGCTTCGATGTATTCCGAAAGCAGGTCGGGATCCTCGCAGCCGTCAAGACGCTGAAGGTTGAAATCGAGGGGTTCCTCCGCCGCTTCCGCTATACGGTCGGCGTACATTGATATCAGGAACGGCTCTTTGCCGTAGATGAAATACACACGCGAGAAACGCTTTGCTTTTATCTCGGCATTCAGTTTTGCTTCCGTCAATATCATCAGACGTTCCCCCGTGACCTTTGTATGTGTCCTATTACTGCAAACAGACAGGAAGCCGGAATAAGTCCGGACGACCTATCTGTCTGCGTGATCTTCATTTTGTACCTGTCATGACGCGGCACGTTCATGGTGCACCGCGGTCATTTCCGTTCTGTTCAGATGCTGACCTTTTCGATCTTCCATATCTCCTTCGCGTAATCGGAGATAGTTCTGTCGGAGCTGAACTTTCCTGCGGATGCCATGTTCATCCAGCACTTCTTTGCAAATGCGAACTTGTCGGAATAATCCTTGTTGAGTTTGAGCTTTGCTTCGACGTAAGCGGGCAGGTCGCCGATAAGATAATAGTTATCGGCTCTGTGCCAGTGCGCACCGTCCATGAGCGAGAAGTACAGCTCGCGGAAATCGCCGCTGCCGCCGTCGCTCACCGTGCCGTCGATAAGGCTGCGGACAACTCTGCCCACCTTCTCGTCCTTTTCGACGGAATAGCGCGGGTCGTAGATCTTCATGATGCTTTCGAGATCCTTTACCGTAGCGCCGAAGATGTAGTTGTTCTCCTTGCCGGCTTCCTGCGCTATCTCAACGTTCGCGCCGTCGAGAGTTCCGAGTGTGACCGTACCGTTGAGCATCAGCTTCATGTTGCCGGTGCCGCTCGCTTCCGTGCCTGCGGTGGATATCTGCTCGGAAACGTCAGCCGCGGTAACGAGCTTCTCCGCGTAGGAAACGCGGTAGTTCTGCACGAACACGACTTTGAGCAGGTCTTTAGTGTCGGGATCCTCGCTCACCAGCCGTCCTATCTCGTTGATGTACTTGATTATCGCCTTTGCTCTGCGGTAGCCCGGTGCGGACTTCGCGCCGAATATGAATGTCATCGGGTGGAAGTTCTTTATCGAACCGTCCTTGATGCCGTAGTAGATGTACAGTATGCCGAAAGCGTTGAGGAGCTGACGCTTGTATTCATGCAGACGCTTTATCTGTATGTCGAAGATGCTGTCGGGGTCTATCTCTATGCCCTCGTGCTCCTTGATATATTCCGCGAGCTGGACCTTCTTTGTGTGCTTGATATCCATGAAGCGCTGGAGCTCATGCTTGTCGTCCGCGAACCATTTGAGCTTCTGGAGCTGTTCGAGGTCGGTCATCCACTCGCTGCCCTGATTGAGCTCGTTTATCAGTGCGGAGAGCTCCTTGTTGCAAAGAGCGAGCCAGCGGCGGGGCGTGATGCCGTTCGTCTTGTTCTGGAACTTCTTCGGGTACAGCTTGTACCATTCTTTCAGGGCGTCCTTTTTAAGTATCTCGGTGTGTATCTCCGCCACGCCGTTTACGTATGCGGAGCAGTATATCGCCATTCTTGCCATGTGGATAAGGTCGCCCGCGACTATCTTCATCGGGTCGATGTCGGGCTTGAACATTCCCGCCTTGAAGAGTTCGCCGATGAACGCTTCGTTTATCTGGAGGATTATCTCGTAGATGCGCGGAACGACTTCCTTCACGATATCGGTGCTCCACTTTTCGAGAGCTTCCGCCATAATTGTGTGGTTGGTGTAGTTGAATGTCTTCTTTGCGATCTCAAGAGCCTCGAAGAAATCCAGACCCTCCTCGTCAACGAGTATCCTTATGAGTTCGGGAACGGATATAACGGGATGTGTGTCGTTGAGCTGAATGGTTATCTTCTCATAGAACTTTCTTATATCCCAGCCGTTCTTCTTGTACTTCTTCACGATATCCTGCACTGACGCGGAGGAGAAGAAGTATTCCTGCTTGAGACGCAGTATCTTGCCCTCGCGTGTGTCATCGTTCGGGTACAGCACACGGGAGATATCCTCCGCCATTCTCTGTTCGCGGCAGGCTTCGTCGTACTTCTGCCGGTTGAACAGGTCGAAATCGAATTCACGCAGGGGTTCCGCCTGCCAGAGACGCAGTGTGCTGATATGATCGGTGCCGTAAGCTACTATCGGCATATCGTATGGTATGGCGCGCACGGTATGGTCGCCGTAAACGACTTCCACCGCATCCGAGTTCACGCGCTTGCTCCACGGGTCGCCGTACTTTGTCCAGTCGTCGGCTTCTTCGCACTGGAAACCGTCCTTGATAGTCTGCCTGAACAGACCGTACTTGTAGCGGATGCCGTAGCCGTCGAGCGGAAGGTCGAGGGTAGCCGCGCTGTCGAGAAAGCACGCCGCGAGTCTGCCGAGACCGCCGTTTCCGAGAGCGGCGTCTTCGATCTCTTCGAGGTCGGAAAGCTCAACGCCCACTTCTCTGAGGGCTGCCGCAACATCTTCCTCTATGCCGAGACACAGCAGGTTGTTGAACACGGCGCGGCCCACGAGGAACTCCATTGAGAAGTAGCACGCGCGGCGGCCGCTCAGGTGCGCTTTGCGGCTCTTTGCCCAGTTGTCGGATATAGAGCGCATGACAGCGCAGGACACTGCGAAATGTACCTGCTGCGGGGTGGCTTCCGAAGCTTCTGTGCCGTATTCCTCGGCGAGGATATTTTTAAATTGTGCAAGGAAATTTTCTTTGTTGAACATAAAATGTTATCCTTTCGTAAAGCATTTTTCAATTTATTATATCACACTTTTGTGCAAATTGCAAGCATTTTGTTCATTTTTTATCCGATTATTGACTATTTTATTGAGAAAACGCTTTTTTTCGGCGCCAAAACTAACTGTTGATGCACGGCAGGACGAACGGGTGAGTGCGCCGGAAAATATTTTTCCGAAACCTATTGACAAAATCGGAATGGCGTGATATAATACAATACAGTTAGCAGCAGCTAACAATACGCAGGTGTTAGCCAGTGCTAACCCGACCGGCTCACAGTATAATGCAGGGAAAAGAGCAGATACTACAGAGCATACCCGAAAAAACGAAAGGCGGAAAAGAATGTCAAGAGAAGAGTATCGCAGCTTCGGCAGAAAACTCGCGCTGCACACGGCACCGACACTGCTCGGCGTGAAGTGTGCGAGCCTTGTGTCACTGTCAAGGCTGGAATTCGATATAGCCGTGCATCTGCGGATATTCAACCGCCGTGCAGCCGAAAAAGGGCTGAAGATACGCATAGTCCATATCTGCGAAACGCGCTGTGTGCTGCTCGTGTACAATGAGAAAAAGCTGTGCGCGAGACTGCGCGAAAAAGAGACCGCCGAAATGCTCGCGGCGGAAGGCTATGACGTGGACGGCGGACTTGACGCGATGATCTCACGGCTGTCCGGGCGCATGGAGAACTGCGCGTTCCCGCACGAGATAGGGCTTTTCCTCGATTATCCCGCGGAGGACGTGAGAGGCTTCATCGAGAACAACGGCGAGAACTACAAGTTATGCGGATGCTGGAAGGTCTATGGATCGGAGGAGTGCGCACGCCGCACATTTGAAAACTACGAAAAGTGCAGAAGATTTCTGTGCGATAAATTAAACGAGGG
>CAMHBE010000063.1 GCA_946183095.1 uncultured Clostridia bacterium
ACGATTTATTGTCGGCACGCCTGAACGACAATAGGTTTTTAGAGGAGCCCTAAATTATCGCCACCGGGTGATGAAATGCAAAAAAAGCATTCGTTGTACATCGTTAGGTCTTTGAAGATGTACAGTCGGATGCTTTATTTTTTGGAGGTATTGATGAAAAATTACTTCACAAGAACGGAACTTGCACTGTGGGCGGGGTCGTCGCTGCTGATGATACTGGCGTTCGTCATATTCGACCGCAAGAACTATCTGACGCTCGCCGCGTCCCTCGTCGGTGCGGCATCTCTGATACTGAACGCGAAAGGCAACCCCATAGGTCAGGCACTCATGGTCGTGTTCAGCGTGATGTACGGCATCATTTCATATTCGTTCGCCTACTACGGCGAAATGGTGACGTATCTCGGCATGACCGCACCTATGGCGTTGTTCTCGCTGTTCTCGTGGCTGCTGCATCCCTACCGCGGCAGACACGCCGAAGTTGAGGTGAACACGATAGGCAGGGCAGAGATATCTGTGATGTCGGTGCTCACCGTCGGCGTGACCGTGCTGTTTTATTATATACTGGACTTCTTCGGCACCGCGAATATCATTCCGAGCACTTTGTCTGTAACAACGAGCTTCCTCGCGGTGTATCTCACATTCCGCAGAAGCCCGTACTTCGCGGCAGCCTACGCCGCCAACGATATCGTGCTCATCGTGCTGTGGGTGCTCGCGTCGGTTTCCGACAGCAGATACATCTCCGTTGTGGTATGCTTTGCGATGTTCCTTGCAAACGACATATACGGGTTTGTGAACTGGCAGAGGATGAAGAAACGGCAGTCCCTCACACCTTCAGAGTCCTGAGATAACCCTTGTGCTCGTCGGACACGCGGAAACTCTCGGTCGCTTTCTGTATCGCCTTGTTGTGTGTCCACGGGTCGAGTTTTCGCTGCTCGATGTAGGGCAGCACCGCATCGTACTGCTTTGCAAGGGCTGTGGCGAAATACCACGCCGTCATCATATTGACATAGTATTCGTCGGAACGAACAGCCGCCGCCATATCCGCGTACTTCGTGTCAAAATCCTCGTCGAGGAACCACCGCATCAGTGCGCCCGTACCGAACCTCATGGTGTATGTATGCCCGGACGCGTGCCAGAGCGGTATCTTTCCGAGAAGCTCACTCCTGTGTTTTGCAAATACCTTCGGCGCGAGGGTATCGCATATCGCCCAGTTGTCGATATACGGCAGGAACCGCTCGGTCTCCCGCATACAGTCGCCGAAGTTCTTCATCGTGTTGATAAACTGCGCGTGCAGATAGTTCTCCTCATGGTAAGTGTGGGGCAGTTCATTCAGAAATGCACTCACATCCTTGCCGCGGTATTCCGCCGCCAGCTTTCTGAGTGCCGGCGACCGTACCCCGATGATGCGCTCTTTCGGGATATTGTTTATTATCTTTGCGCCGAAATCGCGGTATTCGGTGTCTTGAAGCTCAAACAGCCGCTTTTGTATCTCGTCATTCATTTTTTCACCTCTGAAAACCTCTTGCCACCCATTCGCACCGCCCTAAAGCTGTCATATTGCCTATAGGGCACCTCTAAAAACCTCTTGCCGCCCATTCGTACCGCCCTAAAGCCGTCATATTGCACAAATTTTCCTTGACATACGACAGTATGCCTGCGAAAAATTTGTACAATCTGCCGACTTTATGTCGGCACGCCTGAACGACAATAGGTTTTTAGAGGAGCCCTATATTTTATCATTTCGGTGCAGCGTCAGGCTGCCGCAGGTCAACTATTGACCGCTTGGTAAGCGTGCGTCCTGCACGCCTTTGGCGGTCAAAGCACTGCATCGTGCAGTGGGGCGCGCAGCCCTTGTCCCGTCCGGAAGGACAGCGCGAATGCGCCGCTGCACCTACTTTACTGATATGCTGAACTCCCGTACATGAGCTGCACGGGAGTTTTGCTGTGTCTGATTTTTCCGGAACTTAGCTTCCGAGTGCTTCCGCTATCAGGTCGCGGTAAGGCTGGAGAGATGTCTCGATAACGTTGTAGTTCTCTTCGAGCAGTCTCGTGTAGGTATCAACGCCCTTCATCGGGTCGTCGAATATCTTCTTGATAGTGGTGGTGAGGTCAACACCGAATCCGCGGTGGCAGTCGAACAGGAAGGTGAACTTGTTGGGATCTACCATGTCGTCGAGGACCTGCATCTGTCTCTCGTCATAGGTCTCCTTGAACTTTGCCTTTCTGGGTTCGCCGCACTCGGGGCAGGTATCGCCTATCTCGCCGTATTCGCTGTCGAACTGATGCTTGCAGCTCGTGCATTTGGGATAGAAGTAGCCGCCGTCATACATGAGCAGGTCGCGCTTTGCCTTTACAACATCGGGGTCGGTGCTGTAGATCCTGCCTGCGAGTATCCACGAAACAGCGCCCTGAACGTTCTTTGCGCCAGCGGGGATAAGATAGCCGTATGTGTTGCCGAGGATGCTGTAAGTATCGCTGTCGGGGTCTCTGGGCATCGGAACGCCGCGTACTTCGCCTTCGAGGTTGTTCGTCCAGTGTACCTTCTGTGCACTGCCGAGCGCCCATTCGATAGGCATGATGTAGAACATGAGCTTGCCGTCCTTGAAGCCTTCGCCCGGATCGCGCCACTCCTGCCATACATAGCCTTCCTTCGCAAGACCTTCGACGAACTGCATCGTCTTAGTTACCTGCGGAGTTCTGAGGTTGTTGATGATCTCTTTTCCGTTGAACTCGATAGCCGCTATGCCTGCGGTAGCCGCCAGGTGGAGAGCGGAGCTCTCGCCCATTGCGATACCGATATGGTCGCTGCTGTCAGCCATCCACTGTTTGAGCAGGTTCTCGAACTCTGTCCATGTCCATTCGCCCTCGAAGTAGAGATCCATGGGGTCAAGACCGCCTACAGCTTCCACAGCCGCGGTGTTATAAACGATACCGTAGTTTGGCTGCATCGTCTGCGGGAAGTAGAAATGCTTGCCGTTGTAAGCGAAGCTTTCTATTACATCTTTCATGTCCGCCCATACGGGGGATTCGATATCGAGCCAGTCGTCGAGAGCCTGGAAACGGTTCTGGATAAGACCGGAGGGTATCATATCCCACTCATATCTTACGAGGTCGGGGGAGTCGCCGGAAGCGATGTAAACGCCGAGCTTCTCCATGTATTCGAGGGATGTGCACATAGTAACGTTCACGGTGCCGCCGAAACGGTCAGCGTACAGTTTCAGGATATCGTTCTCGGGTGCAACGTTTGTGAACTCATAGTAGCAGAGGGCATTGAGCGTTCCCGCCTTCTGACCGGAAACATAGTTCTTGCCCGCGCCCGCCTCGTTGGAGGTGTCGATCTCGACATTGTCGGCGATCTCTTCATAGTTTGCTGTTGTGTCGAAAGCCTTGTTGGGGTCTTCGGTCGTGGTCACGGCTGCCGTAGATTCCGCATCGGCAGGTGCTGTAGTGGTATCGCCGCCGGCCTGTGTGGTCCTTCCGCCGCCGCCTCCGCAGGCTCCCGCGCTCACTGCGAGGATGCCGGCAAGGATAACGGCGATAGTCTTCCTTGATCTTCTCATTTGGTGTATTGCTCCCTTTCTTTGTGCGGTATCACCCCGACTGTTCACTGCCGTCCCCGTCGTTTTCCTTCGGGTCGGTCTCGTCGTAGTAACAGCAAGGCGAGCTTACCGCGTTTGTTATGACGGCTCTGCCTTCGAGACAGCAGTACCCGTCCTTCTGATAGCGGCAATTCCTGCCGCATACTATCATGTTCATAAACTCACGACCTTTGCGGAAATATTGCAACTATATCTTGCGGAATTTTGTGCAAAATATCCCCGCAGCCGTGAAAATTTACCGTGTTTATCTGTCGAAGGGGTTCTCCGTCGTGTAGAGCATCTCTTTCGGGCGGTTGAAGCCGATATCCTTCACGCCGAGCAGTCTGAACGTATCATACAGCAGCTTGCCGTAGTGGCCGAACGCAACGGCTCCGTGATGCGGGAATCTCTTCTCGATGAGAACGTGTCTGTAGAAGCGTCCCATTTCCTTGATAGCGAAGATGCCGATACCGCCGAAAGAGCGTGTCCTGACATCGAGTATCTCGCCTTCCGCTATGTAGGAGCGCAGGATGCCGTCGGAATCGCACTGCAGGCGGTAGAATGTAACGTCGCTCGCAGCGATGTCGCCTTCGAGAGTGCCGCGTGTGAAGTCGGGTTCGCTTCCCTCGGGTTCGAGGAGCCTGTGCTGTATGAGCTGATACTTTACGGCTCTGTCGCTGCACATCTTGCATTCGGGGGTATTGCCGCAGTGGAAGCCCATGAACGTATCGGTGAGCTTGTAGTCATACTTGCCCTTGATATCCTCATCGTAGATGTACTGCGGAACGGAGTTGTTGATATCGAGCAGTGTAACGGTGTCGCCTGACAGGCAGATGCCGATATATTCGCTGAGCGCGCCGTAAATATCGACCTCACACGATACGGGGATACCGCGGGAAGCGAGACGGCTGTTGACGTAGCAGGGCTCGAAGCCGAACTGTGACGGGAATGCGGGCCAGCATTTGTCGGCGAATGCCACATACTTGCGTGCTCCCTTGTGCTTTTCAGCCCAGTCGAGAAGTGTCAGCTCGAACTGCGCCATTCTCTCGTTCATTTCGGGGTAATATCTGCCCTCGCCCATTTCCTTTGCCATTTCCTCGCAAACGCCGGCGATACGGGGATCCCCCTCGTGTTCCTTGAAAGATACCAGCAGGTCAAGCTCGGAGTTTTCCTCGATCTCGACACCGAGTTCATACAGACCCTTTATGGGTGCGTTGCAGGCGAAGAAGTCCTGCGGTCTCGGACCGAAAGTGATTATCTTGAGGTTGGTAACTCCTATGTAAGCTCTCGCGATCGGAACGAAATCGGCGATCATCCTTGCGATGTCATCTGCTGTGCCGACGGGGTAAGAGGGGATATAGCCCTTCAGGCGGCGCATACCGAGGTTGTACGAGCAGTTGAGCATACCGCAGTAAGCGTCTCCTCTGCCGTTTATCATATCGCCGTCGCCCTCAGCTGCCGCAACGAACATACAAGGTCCGTCGAACTCTTTTGCGATAAGGGTCTCGGGGGTCTCGGGACCGAAGTTGCCGAGGAACACTACGAGAGCGTTGCAGCCCTGCTTGTTCACGTCCTCTACGGCTTTGAGCATATCCAGTTCGTTCTCGACGGTAACGGGACATTCATAGAGTTCGCCCTTGTATGCTGCCTTTATCGCAGCGCGTCTTTTTTCCGAAAGCGCGATGGGGAAACAGTCTCTCGAAACTGCAACTATACCGAGCTTTACCTGCGGGATGTTTGTCATCATTGGTTTTTTCCTCCTGTGGTCATGACTTGTTAAAACGTTTACAAAACAGTGTGCGGTATGCCGCCGACTGTTGTAAGTGGGGTAGGGTGAGCGTTGCTCGTAACTCATAACTTGTTACTTGTTCCAGTAACGCTCACGTTCGTGTGTCTGCGGACGCATCATCAGCGTGCGCAGGCTTTCTCCGGGGTCTTTGTCCCCGAAGCATATATTGTAGAGTTCGTCGATTATCGGCGTTTTCACACCGAGTTTTTTTGCGGTATCGTATGCAATGCCGCAGTTGTTGTATCCTTCAACGGTCCCGACGTTTGCGACCGCGTCCGCCGCCTTCATCCCCTCGCCGATAAGGATACCGGCTCTGTGGTTGCGGGAATGTTTCGACGTGCAGGTAACGATAAGGTCGCCCACACCGGCAAGTCCGGTGAAAGTCTCCCACTGTGCGCCCATTGCCGTGCCGAGACGTGTGATTTCCGCAAGCCCGCGTGTCATCAGTGAAGCTATCGTATTGTCGCCGAGGTTCATACCCTCTATTATCCCGCAGCTCAGCGCTATCGGGTTTTTGAGCGCCGCGGCTATCTCGCACCCCGCGACATCGCTGTTGCCGTAGATACGGAAAGTCTGTGTCTGGAGCAGCCCTTGCAGGTACTCCGCCGCAGCCATATCGTCCGACGACATGACCACCGTGGTCGGCACGTTTCTGCTGACTTCTTCGGCGTGGCAGGGTCCCGCCATTATCACAAGACGGTTATCGGGCATCTCCTCGCCGATGACCTGTGAAAGGCGCTTGCCGGAGCTTTCCTCGAAGCCTTTTCCGACGTTGAGTATCACAGTTTCGGGACGTATGTACGGAGCCGCCTTCTTTGCGACTTCACGCACACCCGGCGACGGTATTGCGAATACCACTACATCGGCGCCGCCCACGCAGCTTATATCGGCTGTGAATGCTATCCTGTTGGAGACGGGAACTCCCGGCAGCAGACGCTTATGCTCACCGCACCGCAGTATATCCGCTATCTCCTGTTCGTTCCTCGTCCACGCGGTAACTTCGTGACCGGCTTTGTTCCACAGCACCGCGAGCGCTGTTCCGAATCCGCAGCCGAGTATCGTTATTTTCATTTGTTGTCGTTATCTGTGCTTTCGTAGTTTTTGTCGATGCGCTTTATGCCGTTCCTGACTATTTCCGCCGCTTTGTCGGAATTTCCGGTTTCGATAAGAGCAAGTATCGATTCAAGCAAAATGCAGAGCTCTTGACTTGACATGATACCACTCCTTTCAAAAACACACACCGCGCATCGCTGCTGTTCCCGCAAAGACGCGCGGCGCGGTCATTACATATTTATCAGTTCTCCCAGCTGCAAAGTTCCTGATACAGACCGATGTAGAGCTTTGCCGACTGTGTCCAGCTGAAGTCCTTCTTCATGCCTGTCTCGACCAGCTTCTTCCACCTTGCCTTGTCGTCATAGACTTCCTTGCAGCGATTGATAGCGCCCAGCATATCGAGTGCGTTGTAGGACTGGAACGTAAATCCTACGCCCTCGCCGCTCTCGTCGCCGTAGTCGAGTATGGAGTCTTTCAGACCGCCGGTAGCGCGCACTATCGGAACTGTGCCGTAGCGCAGGGCTATCATCTGTGCAAGTCCGCAGGGCTCGCTCTTGCTCGGCATGAGGAACATATCCGCGCCGGCGTAGATGCGCTTTGCGTAAGCGGGGATATAGCCGCACTTGAAGCTTACAGCCTTCGGGTATTTGTCCTGCATATAGTAGAAATAATCCTCGTACTGCTTATCGCCGGAGCCGAGCACAATGACCTTTATGCCGCTGCATACAACATCGTCGAGAACGCACTTGATAAGGTCGAAGCCCTTATGCTCGACAAGGCGGGAGATGATACCCATAACGGGCGAATCGCCGCCGGGCAGACCTGCTTCTTCAAGGAGCTTATCCTTGCAGGTAGCTTTGCCTGCCATTTTCCCGACGGTGAATGTCGCGGGGATATCCTTGTCGGTCTTGGGGTTGTACATATCGGTGTCGATACCGTTGAGGAATCCGCAGGTCTTGTACTGCTTGCTGTTGAGGCAGCGGTCGAGACCGTGAGAGAACCACGGGTTGAGTATCTCCCTGGCGTAGGTGGGCGAAACGGTAGTTACCTTGTCAGCCATTTCGATTGCGCCCTTCATGAGGTTCGCGTCGCCGTCGTACTCGATGATGGAGCTTAAATGTCTCGGGATAGAGAAGATCTCCTCGGTGAGTTCAAGACCGTACTGTCCCTGATAGCCGATATTATGGATCGTGAACACATTGCGTATGCCCCACATATTGTGGTGATACTTATAGTATATGTTGTAGTAGATCGGCACCAGCGCTGTCTGCCAGTCGTTGGAGTTGATGATATCGGGCTTTATTTCGAGATGTTCAAGCATTTCGAGGATAGCTCTCGAGAAGAACGCGTATCTTTCGGCATCGTCGTAATAGCCGTACAGACCGAAATCACGCTTGAAGTAATACTCGTTGTCGATGAAGTAATATTTTACTCCGTTCAGTTCTGTCGTGAAAATTCCGCAATACTGAGAGCGCCAGCCTACAGGAACGTAGAAGTTGGTGATGTATTCAAGTTTCTCGCGTACCTCTGGCTTTATCGTGTTGTAGTAATACGGCATTACCACCATACATTCGTGTCCCGCCTCGACAAGCGCCTTGGGCAGCGATCCCGCAACATCGGCAAGTCCTCCCGAAGCTGCAAACGGCTGTGCCTCACTTGCGGCATATAATATCTTCATGTTAAGCTCCTCCTGTCTTAACGGAACCCTTGTCCCGTGTACTTTTGATCGGTACGGTCATGGTATGCCGGCCGCAAGAGCCGACACAAATAAACTATACCTATCTTATTGTACCACATTTTCGGAAAAATGCAATAGTATTAGTAAAAAAACATCATTTTTTACTAATATATTTGTGCAATTTCACGGTCGTCTTGCGCCTATGATATGTATGCAGCGTGCGCTGCCGTAGCCGTAGTCGTAGAGCAGCTTGTCATAGGCATCGTTGGTATGCGCCGCAACGTAAGGCATACCTCCGCGTACATCCACCACGAACAGGCTGTGGTAGCATCCGTCTTCCATGCAGAGCTGCACGACATCGCCCGGCTGTGCGTCCCGCACCCGCACCTCTTCCCCGAACGGACCCGCACCCGTGTTGTTCACCATGAAGTTGTAGAAAAATTCCACCCCCGTCCACGCGGCAGCCCTGTCGAGCAGGGAGATGTAATACCACCCCACATCGGGCGTGTAGTTCATCACCGCGCCGCCTGCGTAGATGCACTGCGATACGAAGT
>CAMHBE010000064.1 GCA_946183095.1 uncultured Clostridia bacterium
AAGACAGCTACCGCATTTATTGTGATGACGGCAAATCGGGAAAGGATATTGCACACCGTCCCGCTTTTCAGCAGATGATGACCGACGCGAGAAACGGACTTATCGACAAAATAATCGTTAAGAAGTATGACCGTTTCAGCCGCAATATGCGCGAGTATCTCAATATCACGGACGAGCTTGACAAGTACGGAGTAGGCGTTATATCGCTCTCCGAGCCGTTTAACACCGAAACCAAAGAAGGCAGAATGATGAGGAATAATCTTCTGAACTTTGCCGAGTTTGAACGCGAAACCATAGCCGCGAGAGTTGCGGACGCTTATGTTACAAGAGCAATGGAAACAGGCTTTTATCAGGGCGGCAAGCGTTACTACGGATACGAACCCGAACGCCGCACGATAAACGGTAAGACCGGATCGGTGCTTGTTCCGTCAGACAGAGCTAATGTTATTCAGATCGCTTATGAGATGTATCAAAAGCCCGATGTTTCGCTCAAAGATGTTATCGACTATTTCAAGGAAAATGCAGTTGATACCTCTCGTCCGTCGTATTCTCCGGAACGCGATATATCGGTAATGGACAGATCACAGCTCAGCAAGCTGTTAAGAAGTCCGCTTTATGTTCGCGCAGATGTTGAGATTTACAAGTATCTGTTAAGTAAAGGTTATCACCTTATTGATGATGTTGAAGCTTATGACGGCATTCATGGATTGTTTATCCATAAGCATCAGGAAGGCGGATATTTCATCAAGGTAGGCTATCACGAGGGGCTTGTAAGTTCAGATGTTTGGCTTGCGGTGCAGGATAAAAAGGAACATAATCTCAGGATTCCTAACAACGGCAGCTCAACCAATTCGTGGCTCGTAGGTCTTGTAAAGTGTGCTCACTGTGGATATTCGCTTGGCGTTTATTATAGCTGGAATGCCAGCCACACAAAGCAGAGGAGATATTACCGCGACTCAGGTGCGTATAACGCAACAGGTTGTGTTTCTCGCTCGCTTAAAACTGTTCGTCCCGATGATCTTGAAAACATCGTCTATGATGCAATGAAAAAGCGTTTGGAAACTCTCACGATAATGAAGAACGAGCAGGAGCGTCCCGACAACGAAACGGAAAAGCTCAAAGCGGATATAGCAAGAATGGACGGAGAGATCCACAAGTTAATGGACAAGCTCGCGGACGCTGATGAAGTCTTATTCGACTATATTCAGAAGCGCGTCAAAGAGCTTCACGCGAGGAAATCTGAAACCGAGGACAAGCTGAATACCCGCGAGCGTAAAAAGAAGGCTATCGACACTTCTCCGCTTGCGGAGCCGTTAGCGCATTGGGACGAATTGACCGTCGATGAAAAGCACGATGTGGCTGTCACGATAATCGACAATATCAGAGTTTCGGACGAAACCGGAGTTGATATTTCGTTTAGCATCTAAAACAAAAAGCCCTCGACACTTGACTGTTTTCAAGTGCCGAGGCAATAAAAAAATCCCCTTTCGGGGGATAGGTAAAATCATTGTTAAGGTGTGATTATGGGCGTCCTCAAGCATAAATGTCAGGCGTTCCACGGGATATTCGCAGTCAAACGGAATGAACACCGCGCCCGCACGGAGTGCCGAAACGGCACCGAGCAGTATCTCTCCGGTGTATGGCACATAGACCGCGACAGCATCACCGGTTTCTGTACCCAGTGCGGCAAGCACGCGGGAAAAGCCGTAACTGAGCCTTTCCATTTCGCCGTAGCTGATCTCTCCCCGCGGATCGACGGCCGCTGCTTTGTCCGGAAACGCTGCGGCATATTCTGTTATAAGTTCATGGAACAGCTTCATTCTCTGTTTCCTCCGAAATATCCTTTCTGACCCAGCTTTCTCAGGAACTGTCTGATGTAGGCATTGCCAGTCTCCGGCCACGAGATGCCGAGACGTTCCAATATCTGCATGGTAAGGGAATTGTCGCAGCTCTCCGGACCTATCTCCTGGGTATTGCTGCCGCTGTTGTACGCCGCCAGAGTGCTTACCGCTTCGCGCCTGGTCTCGTCGGAAAGTGCTTCGTGCAGCGCCGACATAAATTCCTCGGGTTCTGCGCCGCGGATAGGATATCCTTCTTCGTTCATCGCACGGATAACATCACCCATGAGCGGTCGGTGCGGGTTGAGCGGGATGAAGCAGATGCAGTCGTCCGGCGTTCCCGCAATGGCGATAACAGCCTTCGCGAGCGTGTCGATCGGAGAAAACTCCACATTCCGGTCAAGCGCGTCATAGCTTATCATACCCAGTGCCCGGAATGCCCGGAAGCTGTTCATGTAACTGTTTGTCGTATAATTTATCTGGAACTCTCCGTCCTCCGCTCTCGGAGCGAGGTTGCCCATGCGCAGTACCTTTGCGCGCAGACCGCGGTCGAGTATTTCCTCATAGACATGGCGCTCCGCCATGAATTTGGAATGTACATACTGATTGTTGTCTATGACCTGACCGGCGTACAGAACGTGCTCATCAAACCTGAAGCTGAGCGGCGGTACTCCGTTCTGACGTTCTCCCGCTACGCTGCCTGTGGAAATGTGTATCAGGCGGGCGTTATTATTTTCGCACCACGCTGTAAGACTGCGGACAGAGCCCATATTTGCGCGTTCGATCTCATTGCCGCGTGCAAAATGCTTGACGCTTGCCGCGCAGTTGATAACAGTCATATCCGCGCATGGTGCCTCAAATGACATCAGTGCGCCGGGATCCGTGACATCGCCCTCAATGACGTTTATTCTCGTGCCGAAGAGCTCCCGGAAGTCGCTGTTGAAATAATACTTCAGCAGCGACATGAGTCGTTCCTGTCCGCTCTGATCTTTTCCCGGACGAACAAGGCAGAAGATGCGGTTGTCGTGGTTTGTTATAAGCTCATGGAGAACATGGCTGCCGAGATAGCCCGTCGCGCCCGTGAGGAGCACATCGTTCAGCGGGTTTTGCTTTCCGCTGCGGAACGCCTCGACCGTGTTACGGCTGAGCAGTTCGTTTATCCTGCCGTAATCATAGCCGTCTCTGCCGATCCAGGCTGCCGCCGGCACTTCGTTTTCTGCCGGAACTTCGTCGGAAACGTCGGTATCCTTACTGCGTCCGTCGATAAATCCCGCCATAGCCCTCGGTGTTGTATAGGTGAATACATCGTTATATACGATGCTGTATCCTGCTTTTTCGGCTGCCATTACTACCTTCATGGCAAGTATGGAACTGCCGCCCACATCGAAGAAGTCGTCCTCCGCGCTCATGCGATCTATGCCGAGTACGCTGCCGAATACGGCGCAGAGAGCCTCTTCTGTCCTGCCCGAAGGCGCAACATAGGCGGCTTTTTGCAGTCTGGGCTCCGGCAAGGCCTTCTTGTCAACTTTCTGATTTACGGTAAGAGGTATCTTATCTATCTGCATTATCGCGGCGGGAACCATATAAGCGGGTTTCTGCGTCTTTATATATTCGGCAAGCTGCGCTGTGTCCAGTGCGGTATCGCTGACCACGAAAGCCGCGAGGTATTTTCCTCCGGTCTCATAATCATACGCCTGTACCGTCACGTCACGGACTCCTGCGAAGCCGCGGATCACGCTTTCCACTTCCTTGGTCTCGATGCGGAAGCCGCGTATCTTGACCTGTCCGTCTCTGCGGCCGACAAATTCCACGTCACCGTTCTGGCGGTAACGGACGATATCGCCGGTATGATACATACGGAAATCGTTGAACGGGCAGCCCTCATAAGCCTCTGCGGTCTTTTCGGGACGGTTAAGATAGCCTCTGCTGACCTGCGGACCCGACAGGCAGTATTCTCCTGCCGCGCCGGCGGGGAGCCTGTGTCCGGTCTTGTCAAGAACATAAGCGTGGATAGAGCTCATAGGCTTTCCAATCGGGATATTGGGTTCCCATGCCTTGATCGGGAAGAGACTTACGCCGCAGCAGTTCTCTGTAGGTCCGTATCCGTTCACAATGGTATATGAGAGTCTGGACGGGTCCACCGCGGGGAGCTTCTCGCCGCCCATGACCAGCATACGCAGTGTCTTCATGTTCGGGTAGTTCAGCAGGAACTGTACGCCTACCTGTGTCGTCAGCAGCAGAGCGGTGATGCCGGCTTCGTCGAAATAATCCGCAAGAGCTCCGAGATCCATGCGTATATCTTCTGGGATAAGGTAAACCGTACCGCCGTTGAGCAGCGTGCAGAATATGTCGGACATATTCACGTCGAAGCCGAAGGAAGCATAGGCGGCGATCCTGTCATCCCTTGTGTAGAAATCGTTGCGCACACCGTATGAATAGGATACAACGTTCCTGTGCTCGATCTGACAGCCCTTGGGCGTACCTGTTGAGCCTGATGTGTAAAGCAGTATGAAAAGGTCCTCCGGGGACTGCTCAAAAGGCACGGTCTGTGCATCGTCCATTGAGTAAAGCTCGCTGACTGTCAGCACCGAACCCTCATATTCGTCCACAAGATCTCTCAGGCTGTCCTCGGCGAGAAGCAGGCAGACGTTCGCGTCCCTGACCATAAAGTTGAGACGCTCCTTCGGATAGCCGGGGTCGAGCGGTTCGTAGGCAAGTCCCGCCTTCACCGCGGCCAGGGGCAGCAGGAATACATTCTCGTTCCGCGGCAGCAGTATCGCCACGACTTCTTCCCTGAGAGAATCTTTTCCCGTTGTCTTGCAGACATAATGACGGAGTTTCGCCGCCAGACGATCTGTAAGCTCGTCGAGTTCTCTGTAAGTATATGTCTTATCCTTATATACGGCAGCCGGCTTGTCAGGCTGTTCCTTTGCGTTCTTTCTGAATTTGGTGACAACGGTATCGCTTTTGTCGTAATCCAGATCCCACGGGCGGTTGTAGCCGTCAAGCACCTTCCACTGAGCCTCGTCTGTAAGGCTGATCTCGGAAAGCGTCCCGCAGGTCATAAGTCCGCGGACGGCATTTTCGATGCTTGCTGCAAGACCCTGCATCATCTCTTCGCTGTACAGAGCGGAATCGTAAGTCACCGATATATGTGCGGCTTCTTCCGTACCGTTGATGAATACTGAAACGGGAAGCTTCGCAATATCCTGGTCAAACAGTTCCGCCGATACCGTTCCGTATTTTGTGGAATATTCGTTTATAACTCCGATCTGATACGCGTATGACACCGCCGGATGGAAGTCATATTTTGCCGCGATGCGGGCAAACGGATAGCTCTCGTGAGCAATGGTGTCTGTGAAGCCCTCTGCTGCACGGCGTATAAAGCCGACAGTATCTTCTTTCCGGTCTATCGTCATGACAAGGGGAAGAGTATTGACAAACATTCCAAGGGTATTGCCAATCTTCAGATTGCTCCTGCCGTTGGAGATAGTAGCGATCGCGGCGGTGTCCTCACAGACATATCTGCTGAATGTGATATAGCACGCTGCAAGATATACTGCCGCCGGGGTCACTCCGTTACTGCGTGCATATTCCCTGACCGCCGCGATATCCGTCTCCACGTTCACATTTTTCTCCGTATGCGGGAGATTATCGGCAAATATATCCGGGATCAGCCGCGTTGCTTCATCTACTCCTGCCATCTGTCCGGCAAAGAATTCCTCCGTTTCCGGTGCTACCTCTTCCTCGGAAGCAAAGTCATAATAGCTGTAGCTCTCTTTCTCCGGCTCCTCACCGTTCAGCGCGAGGCAGAGCTGGCTTATAAAGAGATCCACGGATGCGCCGTCGCTGACAAGATGGTGCATATCCGCAAGCAGAACAAGGCTGTCCGTCCTGACGATCTCAAACCTTACCGCAGGTCCCTTTGCAAGGTCAAATGGGCGCACAAAGGCTTTTTTGTACGCTGCGAACTCGTCCGGAGACATCTCACTGTACGGTATATCAAGTTTTTGGCCGGGAACAGGCTCCTGTATGATCTCGTTGTCGCCGTTCGGAACAAAGCGGCAGAGAATATACGGATGAGCATCGACCACACTTCGCACGGCGGCTTCGAGCTGCTGTGCGTCGATGCCCGCAGGGAAGTGTACCGCGAAGGGAATGTTGTACATCACAGCGTCGGGGTTTGCCTGGCATTCGGTGTAAACACCCTGCTGCGCGAAGCTGAGCCGGCAGGACTGCACCGCGGGATTTGCATTCTCGGCGGGTTTTCCGGACGGGATATCATTATCCTGCACATCCTTTTTAAGAAGACCGGCAAGTATTATGTTCTCGATACTCTGGATGTAGCCTTCCGAGATCAGCTTTCTTGTATCGAGCTGTATCCCGAACCGCTTGTATATTATCATGGCAAGGCGTATGCTCGAAATGGAGCTGAGACCTATGTTGATTAAGCGGTCTGTGATGTCGAATCCGGTCCTGCCGACGATGCCGGAAATTATATCCGAAAGTTCCTGCTCCAGCACATTCATCGGGGCGGCAGCGCAGACCTTTCCGGTGTCCTCGTGTGTTTCGGGTACAGGCTTTGGCAGAGCGCGCTTGTTGACCTTGCTGTTCTGATTGAGCGGGATGCTGTCTATCTGCATGGTCACGGCGGGTACCATATACGATGGCTTGTGCTCGCGTATAAAGTCGTTCAGTGCGGAAATGTCGATCGTACTGTCGGAAACGACGTATGCGGCTATGAACTTCTCACCGGTGTCAGCATCCTCGAAAGCCTGAACTGTCGCATCCTTGATACCGGGGAATTCACGGATAACGCCCTCTACCTCGGTGAGCTCTATGCGGAATCCGCGCACCTTGACCTGTCCGTCATTTCTTCCGATGAAGTCTATCTCTCCGTTCGGGAGCAGCCGGACTATGTCGCCCGAGCGGTATGCGCGCTCGAAGCCCGGTTCGTCACTGAACGGATTTTTTATGAAAGCCTTCCCGCTAAGTTCCGGACGGTTCAGATAACCGCGTCCTACTCCGCGTCCAGCGATAAGAAGCTCTCCGGGAACGAACGGCGGCAGTCTGTTCAGACTGCTGTCCACAACATAGCATTTGTAGTTGCTCAGCGCTCTGCCGATCGGGATGCGCTCGTACAGCTTATCAACAAGCTTGTACGCTGTAAGTATCGTACATTCCGTGGGACCGTACACATTATAGAATTCCGGATTTCCGGACTTCGGCGGGAGCGGTACGAGCTTTTCGCCGCCGGTGGAGAGATATTTCAGCTTTGGGGTATCCGTCATGGAATAGAACTGTCTGCCTACCTGCGTCGTCATGAACGCGTGGGTGATGCCCAGACTGTTGAACCATTTTTCCATTGCGATAAGGTCGAAACGTATATCCTCGTCGATTATGCAGACGCAGGCTCCCGTTGTAAGGGCAGGGTACAGGTCCATCATGTTCGCGTCAAAGCCGTAGCTTGCGTATGCCGCAACGCGGGAATTCTCGTCAAGACTGTAAAAACCGCGGTACCATGTGACGAAGTTCACGAGATTGCGGTGTTCGAGCATGACGCCTTTCGGGGTTCCCGTAGAGCCGGAGGTGTAGAGCAGCATGAAAAGATCGGACGGAGAGATCGCGCCGGGCGTATCCTCACATACGGGCAGTGTCGGTATTTCCTTTGTAAGCAGCACTTTGCCCTTGTATCATTCTGTTCACATAGTCCGCGCTGAACAGGTCTTTGCGGTAGTCGCCGGAGAAGAGGAGCTTTCCGTCTTTTTCATAGAGGTCGATATGAAGCGGCACTTTTGCCTCGCTCAGTTCCATGAACGTCTGCTCAGCCGGCTCTCCGCCGATCGAGTTTATCAGAAAATCTCTGCCCTGATATGAAAAAATGATATCGGGTGAGATGTTATGTTCATTGGCGATCTCCGCAAAGGAATAAATATCATTTTCCTTGCTTTCCTCGATCTGTCTGCCGAGGTCTTGCGCAAAGGCGGAAGCGGTCTGATCCGCGTCGATATGACAGAAAACGGGGAAGGTTTTGAACAGCATCGACACTATGTGTTCGGTGCGGGGATCCTTTCTGCCGTTATATACCGTGGTGTACAGGACATCGTTCCTGCAATTGTATTTGCCCAGTACGAAAGCGAACACCGCGTTGAAGAACAGAGTCTTTTTAACATTGTTCTTCCGGCAGAAGGCACTGACTTCCGCGCCGGCTATATCCGTATCGACGCTGAAATATCCTAAGGAAGGCGCTTCGCCGGATACATCACCTTCGGGCAGCATTTCAGGTTCTGCCCCCGAGAGCAGCTTTTCGTAATAAGCCCTTGCGCTCTCATATTTTTCTGTCTGCCGCAGTTTTTCCTCGTCGGAAGCGCAATCGAACCCGGTATATGTTTCCGGCAGTACCTCGCCTCCGGAATAAGCCGTGTTGATGTCATGCACAAGAACGGCAAGACTTGTTCCGTCGAAAACGATGTGATGTATATCCATAAAGAGGTAGCTTCCGTCATCGGTCTTGTAGATCCGCAGACGACAGAGGTTGTCCTTCATAAGGTCAAAGGGTATGATAAGATCCTCCGGCAGCCGTGCGGTTTCGATGTATTCGACCGTCGGTGCCGCTCCGTAATTCCGCTTTACCCTGAAATCTCCGTCGGAGTCTGTCACTATTGACGAGCTGATATAGGGGTGTGCGGCTGCCGCCGTTTCAACGGCTTTTTTCAGACGCATAAGATCCAGCCTGTCGGAGAGACGGTACAGAACCGGTAAGTTATAGAAAGTCGTATCCGGTTTGGCGAGACATTCCGCAAG
>CAMHBE010000065.1 GCA_946183095.1 uncultured Clostridia bacterium
GAGGAAAAGACCATGAATGTAAACATCGACATGACCACGGCCTCACTTGCCGGAAATACGCGATACAAAGGATTCGGACTTATCAGCGCAAACAACTCCTCGCGGCTGCTGCTCGATTACAAGTACGAACAGCCGGAGAGATATGACGAGATACTGAATTATCTGTTCGGGGAAGACGGACTGAACATCTCTCATATAAAGGTAGAAATGGGTGCGGATATCAATTCCTCCTCCGGCACCGAACCCGCAACGATGCGTTCCGCCGACGAGAAAGCCGATGTGACGCGCGGCGCGGGATTTCAGCTCGCAGCCGACGCGAAGAAGATCGACCCGTCGATAACCCTCGATATGCTCTGGTGGAGCGAACCGCGCTGGGTGTCCGATTCGCAGGACGTTTACGCCGCACGGTACAAATGGTACCGCGAAACGCTGATATCGGCTTACGAAACATACGGACTGAAATTCGACTATGTGAGTGCCACACGAAACGAGCGCGCAAACGATCCCGACTGGACGATATATCTTTCCGAACATCTCAAAAGCGACAGCGGCACTCCCTACGACTTCTCGGAGATAAAGATAGTTGACGGCGAAGCTGTCGGAACATGGGGCATATCGAAGATGATGCTCGAAAACGAGAAATTGCGTGACGCAGTGGATGTTGTGGGAAGCCATTACACCGACCGGTCGGACGACAACACAAGAAAATTGCAGAAAGACCACGGCAAGGAAGTGTGGTTCTCCGAAGCAAGCTCCCCCATGAACTACGCACAGGGCGTGTATAAGTACGACGGCAGCGGTTCGGGACTTTCCGGCATAAACGGCACTCTCGACATTGCGAACCGCATCATCACCATGTACCCCGGCGGCGGTATGACGTTGTACGAGTTCCAGCCGGCAGTGGCATCCTACTACGACGGCGCGACGTACTTTCAGAAACAGCTCATTCTCGCAAACGAGCCGTGGAGCGGGTACTATCTTCTCGACAGCGGATTTTACATGGGTCTGCATTTCTCGCGGTTCATAAAGTCCGGGTGGGCATTCGTTGACAGCGCCTGCGCGGGTGACGGGAAGGCGGGCGGCGACGGTCACGCGATAGTTGACGCGACTTACAGCTACATGACCTGCACCGACCCGGAGAGCGGCGATTACAGCACCGTCATCACCAATACCACCGACACCCCCATTACCTACACATTCACCGTTACGGGAACGGATAAAGCCGATGCTCCCGTAAACGTGTGGGAAACAAGAGGTCCCGACGGCGGCGCGTGGAACGAGAACTATTTCAGGCTGCGCGAGACGATAGTACCCGAAAACGGCATCTTCACCGTTACCGTGCAGCCATATTCGATGATAACCCTCACGACGCTCGAAACGCAGCGCGGTGAGTTCGCGGAGTACGAAAGCAGAATGCTTGAACTGCCATATACGGACGATCTTGAGTACAGTGACGAGTACCTTGCCGCGAGAGGCGGCGCACCGCGCTACACTACCGACGAGGGAGGCGCGTTCGAGGTCACTGAGACCGGCGGGAACAAGGTGCTCATGCAGAAGATAACGGAGGAGACGCACGCCGTTGAATGGGGCAGCACCCCGTCACCGGTCACGAATTTCGGCGACGACCGGTGGTTCAACCACTCTGTCTGTGCCGATGTGAAATTTGCAAAGTCGGACGATCCTGCCCAAAACAGCACAGCGGTCGGACTGCGCTATAACCTTGCGGACAGCGGTGCGAGCGGCTGGAGGTTACAGCTGAGTGAAGCCGGAGAATGGCGCGTCCTTATAGGCACAGCGCCCGTCGCAACTGGTACCGTCACACTTAAAGAGGGTCGGAACAACATAAAAATAGAAGCCGTGTACAATACGATACGCGGCTATGTGAACGGAGAACCTGTCGCGGAAATATCCGAGGACGCGGAGAATTACGTCATGCAGCCCTCCGGACGTGCGGCACTCTACAGCAGTTACTATAACAACTGCTTCGGCAATGTGCAGGTACAGCCGGTGGAAGGCGCGGACACATACATATCCCGTCTTGACACGACCGATGACGGGATAACATTCGACGGCGGCTGGAAGCACAGCACCATGGACAGCTTCAGGAACTACAAGCGAACGGCTTCCGAAGGCGGGGCGGGTGCGTCGTTCACCGTTGAGTTTGACGGCACGGGGATAATACTTACCGGTGTTGAGAGCGGCAATGCGGTGATAGATACCGAGCTTGACGGTGCGGCAAATGACATCGGGTACGCTGTTCCGAAGACCGGCAGCAGGCAGGCATTCTACAGCGTTTACGGACTTGAAAGCGGACATCACACGCTCAAAGTCACGGTAAAAACCGATACCGTGATGCTGGATTCGGCGGAGATAGTGCTTGATGCGGCGCAGTCGGAAAAGCTGCTCGTTTCCTGAGCCGCCGGCGCTTGACCCGGACAGACGGATGCTATGAAGCCGACCGGAACTCACTCGCAGAGCACTCCCGCAGACGTGACAGCGGCGCTTGTCATAAGATAAAAGAAACGCGGCGGATGAAGCGGGTATCTTCATCGGTGCCCTAAAGGCTTTGCATTATCAGTCCCGTGATATACGCCGCCGCCGATGCGGAAAGAGCCACCGCTATGAGCGGCAGGCCGAGATATGCGAGCAGCAGGGCGGCAGCGGCTCCCACAGCGGCAGTCAGCGTATTGCCGGTGCTGTAGAATATCGCCGGGAACGTCATGGCGCTCAGCACCGCATACGGCATATACATCAGCATACTTTTCAGAAAGCGGGACTTTATCTTCCCGCGGACGGCGGTGAGCGGTATCATCCTGATAAGGTAGGTGACCCCCGCCATGACCGCTATGTACACGGCTATGCTCATTTGCTCTCACCCCCGCTTTCCGCTTCCGTCCCGTCATTTTTCGGGAAGATAAGAGCGCAGAGTGCTGCGGTGACTATGCCGCATATCATGACGGAGAAGCCGCTTGTGATGAACGGTGCAAGATAATACAGCGCGGTGCTGAGTGCGGCGCCTATGATGACTGCCGCGAGAACGCCGCGTTCTTTTTTTGCCGGCGGTATGATTATCGCGATGAACATACCGTAAAGCATCAGCCCCATAGCATCGGACACCGCCGGGGGAAGAAGCCCCCCCGCAGCAGCACCGAGCACGGTGCCGAGACACCAGCCCACTGTGGATATAAGTATGATGCCGTACATATACCACGGCGTGACTGTGCCCTCCTGTGCGGATGCTACGGCGAATATCTCGTCGGTAATGCCGTATGACGCGGCAAGCCTGTGAGGTGTTGTGAACGTTTTGTCGAGTTTCTGCGAAAGCGACAGCGACATCAGCGAATACCGCAGATTTATGGTGAGCTGTGCAAGCACCATTTCCGTGAGCGAGCCGCCCGCCGCGATGATGCCGACACCCGCCGCCTGTCCCGCGGAAGTGAGGTTGAACAGCGACACCGCGAAGGCTTCAAATACCGACAGCCCCGCGCGTACCGCCATTATCCCGAATCCGAACGACACCGACAGGTAGCCGAGGAATATCGGTATGCCGTGTATCAGACCTTTTCCGAAATGCTGTTTCTTCAAATCTTTCTCCCTTTCAACCGGTGATCTTTTGTCCGGTAACTTCCAGTTTATCACATTATCGCTTTTTTTGCAAGGACTTTTTTTGCAGGCGCTTTTCTGCCGTGGGAATATCGAGTGTCGGTTCGGTGAAATTGCACGATTATCCTTGACATTTTGTAAAAAAAATGGTATATTTTATTTATGGTGTGATATTGAAACATCAGAATGAACTAAGGAGAACAACAAAATGAAGTACACAAAAAGAAGTATTGCGATATTCGTGACTGCGGCAGCTGTCTTATCGGCTGCGTCCTGCGGCAGTGCGCCCGCCGCGACTACGACCACTGCCGCACCCGTGACTGCTGCTGCCGATACGGTGCCAGACGATACCGCAGCGCAGGACACGAAGGCTCCCGCGGACACCGCCGCACCGGAAACGACTGCCGCTGTAACGGAAGCCGAAAAGGTGATACCCGAGGACAGCGAGTATGTCATCGAAAACGGGATCACCGAAAGAATGAAAGCTCTCACCCACCTCGTTGACGGCAGCAGGGCGAGACTTGCAAAGGTGTTCAGAAAGGCGCAGGCAGGCGAGCCGATAACCATAGCGTATCTCGGCGGCTCTATAACGCAGGGTTCCTCCGCCGCAAGCCCCGATACCGCTTATGCGGGACTTACGACAGACTGGTTCAGAAAGACTTTTCCCGATTCAAAGATAACCGCCGTGAATGCGGGCATCGGCGCGACAGGCTCGTACATCGGCGTTTACAGGACCGACCGTGACGTGCTCTCCGCATCCCCCGACCTTGTGTTCATCGACTTTTCCGTGAACGATACCACCGAGCATACCGACCGCAACATTGCGTCCTACGACGGCGTTATCAGGAAGATATGGTCGGCGGACTGCGCACCCGCGATAGTTACCATAGCAATGACAATGGAGGACGGTACGAGCTTCCAGAAATACCACAGCGAGGTCTGCAAGGCTTACGGCATACCGATGATATCCTACCATGACGCAATACTTGACGTTATAAAGAACGGGCATATCAAGTGGACGGATATCTCCGACGACAATATCCACCCGAACTCTGTGGGTCATGTCGTTCTAACGGAGATGATAACCGCGTGGTTACAGGATGCCCTCGACAATATCGACACTCTCGAAAAAGAGCCGGAGAGCGATATCTCGACAGTCTATGCGAGCGACAAGTATTCCACCGCCTATCTGGTCGTCCCGAACGACCCGGCGAATACCGGCAGCACCGGCTGGGATATAAAAGCGGAGGACAACTTCGGAAACTTCGGCGGGTACTGGAGAGCGCTCTCCAAAGACGGTACGTTCACCGGCGTTGAGCCTCTGAAATTCGAGGTGGAGGCAAAGTCCGTGGGCGTGTTCTTCGGCAAGATGACCGCGAACGGCGGCAGCTTCGATGTTGTTGTTGACGGTGAAGTCGCAAAGACCATAAACAGCGATTTCCCCGGCGGCTGGGGAAATTACGTCGAAGCCGAGGAGGTCATAGACTTTGACGAGTGCGGTAAACACACCGTGGAGATAGTACCGCATACGGGCGAAAAAGCCGTTGTGATGATATCCGCGCTTGCACTCACGAAGTAACACGGGTCCCGGAACGCGGGGAGGTATGGTATGGCAAAAATACTGATAATAAATCAGAGTACGGGGGTCATGATAGAATCGCTGACCGACGAGCTGAAAAAGGAAAACTTTGATGTGATGCTCGTTCCGCCGGATATCATCAGCGTCGGCACCGAGCAGTTCGACACCGATGTTTTCATCATCTATGCCGGCGAGTATGTCTCTTCGTCTGCGGATGTTCTGTCGGTGCTGCGCGACTACTGCCGCGAGGAGGAAAAGCCGATATGTGTTGTCGGGTATGAGAACGACATCACAGCGGTTGAGCAGATAATCCCGCCTCACACGATAGCGTGCAGGTTCATCAGACCTTTCGACGTGAGGATCGTTGCCGGTAAGATACACAAGCTCCTCGAAGCAGACCCGACGGCAAATGAAAAGCGCAGCATACTGCTCGTTGACGACGATGTTGTATTCCTCAAAACGGCGCTGAAATTCCTGTCGGGAAGGTACACGGTCACGGCGGTGAGGGCGGGGCATCACGCGCTGAAATATCTCGCGGATCACAGACCCGATCTTGTACTGCTGGATTACGAGATGCCGATGATGAGCGGAGCGGAAACGCTTGAAAAGATACGCGCGAACCCCGCTACTGCCGACATCCCCGTGGTATTCCTGACTGGTGCCGGCGACAAGCAGACTGTGCTGAAGCTCATGCAGATGAAGCCCGACGGCTACATACTGAAAAAGTCAGGCAAGGAAGAACTTGTGGGCGCTGTCCGCAACTACTTCCTGTCCCACAAATGGAGAAATATTGATCTGTAAATAGAGCGGTGTCCTGACACGGGCACCGCTCTCGGTTTGTAAAAATGCTTTATAATAATTCGATGCAGCGTTAGGCTGCCGCAGGTCAAGGGCGCGCAGCCCTTGTGCCGTCTGCAAAGACAGCGCGAACGCGCCGCTGCACCTGCTGAATGCTTAATCTTTATTTATCTCTTGTTCCAGTCTGTCGCAGATGGTTTTCAGCGCCTTGATGCGGGCGTATTTCTTGTCGTTGCCCTCGATGACCGTCCACGGAGCGAACTCGGTGGAAGTCAGCTTTATCATGCGGTCAACGGCTTTCTCATACTCATCCCATTTCTCGCGGTTGCGCCAGTCCTCGTCTGTTATCTTCCACTGCTTTGACGGGGTATTCTCGCGCTCTTTGAAACGGCGGTACTGCTCATCCTTGTCAATGTTTATCCAGAACTTGAATATCACTGCGCCCCAGTCGGAAAGCTGCTGCTCGAACTCGTTTATTTCGAGGTAAGCCATGTCCGCGCGTTCCTGCGGGGTTATCTTCTCGATAGGCTCGACCATGACTCTTCCGTACCATGTCCTGTCAAAGATAGTGAAATGACCGTCGTTTTCAAGGCGGTTCCAGAATCTCCACAGGTAGTGTCTTGCAAGCTCGGAGGGTTCGGGAGCCGCTATGGGCTTCACCTCGTATCCGCGCGGGTCGAGCGCCGACGCAAGGCGTTTGATATTGCCGCCCTTTCCGCCCGCGTCCCAGCCTTCGTAAGCTACGATAACGGGTATCTTCTTCTGATAGCAGATGTTTTGCAGCTCGAACAGTCTGTGCTGGTATTTTTTCAGCTGCTTACGGTATTCCTCGTCGGTGAGCGATCTATCCATGTCGATCTCGGCGAGTTTCTTCGTTTTGACAAGCTTGAACTTCTGCGGTTTATATTTTATGGTGGGGAACTGCGGCGGCAGTGTGCAGAGTATGCCCTTTTCCTTTGCGGAGCAGGCAGCTTCTATGGACTCGGTGACTGTGCGGAGTATCTCCACCTGTGCCGTGAGCTTGTCATTCGCAGGGATGATGTGCCACGGCGCGGAATCCGTGTTGGTAAGTTCGAGCGTCTTGTCGTATTTCTTGAATATCTTGTCGTAGCGCTTGAGGTTCTCGAAGTCATGGTCGCTGACACGCCATTTTGTCACCTCGTCGGCAGCGAGCGCCTTGACACGGCGTTTCTGCTCGTCCTGTGTGATGTGCAGGAAAAATTTGATGATAAGATATCCGTCGTCGCGGAGCTGGCGTTCGAGGGTATTCACATCGTCGATGCGGTGCTTGTATCCCTCCTTGTCAATGGTGCCGTAGCGGTAGGATTTCACGGTATCGGCGAACCAGCTTCCGTCGAGTATGAGGAACTCACCCTTTCCGGGCAGCTTCGTCCAGTAGCGGTGCATCCACGGCTTGCGCTTTTCCTGCTCATTCGGTATGCGTATCGGCTTTACCTTGTAGAAGCGGGGATCCATATATTTGATGAGTTTCGCTATTTGCGAACCCTTCCCGGCGCTCGCCCACCCGTCGATCGTGATGATAACGGGTATTTTCGCAGCTTTTACCGCGTTCGCAAGGTCAATGAGCCTTGCCTGCATCTCCGCGAGTTCTTCCGCAGTCTCGCTCTTCTTCATCTTGTACTGTTTTACTGATCCCAGCATATATATTCCCCCTTTGCGTTTTGGTAATGTTTACCGTATTTATTAACATTATACACCTATTTTTGTCTGTTGTCAACAGCGCGAAGAGAATTAGTGCAATTGACAAATATTACAATTTTTTGTATAATATTTGTGCAGTTATAACGAATTTTCGCGAAAAATGCAAATTTCTGCAAAAAACACGTCACCTTTTTGTTCGCAAAAACGTTATTATATAGGCAATACCGCACAAAGCGCGGCTGACGCCTTTGCACGCATCTTGCTTGCACAATCTTTGTGCGGTATAGCCTATAGAGGGACAAGTTCCCAGGAAAAGGAAAGGACGAATAAAGATGAAACTCAAAAGATCTTTCGCGGCAATACTCGCTGCTGCAATGCTTATAAGCTCTGCCGCGGTCAACTCGGAAGCGGTATTCTTTTATCCCGAATATGTTGTAGACGAATTTCCTTCCGATGTAAACAACGATGAAGAGTGGGAGGAATATGATTTAAACCTGCACCCGAACGGCGGACCGTCAATGCACGTTTTCAGATACAACAGCGACGATTTCAGGAACTGTTCCGACAAGGTCGTTAAATTGTCATATACATATTATACAGGAAAATGGGTGACAAAACAGATCCCTAATGCACCGGAAGGAATGACAAGACAAGCAAGGGAGACGGCATACGGCGGTATAGGTACCCCACTGGAAGACCCGGAATTGGAATTTATCATTTATATGAAAGATCACCGCACATACAGCAAGATATATAATATAAATGAAAAAATGGTCTATACGATAAAAGATATCGTTGAAGCGTGCGGCGTTGAAGACCCCGAGAACATTGCAGTCGTCGGCATTGAGCTTTGGTCGTGGAGTTTCGGTTTTGCCGGCGCTGAGGTA
>CAMHBE010000066.1 GCA_946183095.1 uncultured Clostridia bacterium
AGTTTATCGCAAGATCTTTCACCGCGGCAGTGACCGTATTCCTGCTTTCCTGCCTGTGCGCTGCAACGGTAAACGCTGCCGATCTCAACGGCATTTCCGTTTCGGAAAACAGTATAAAGCCCGGCAGCGAGTTCACTGTGACCATAACCGTACCGCCTTCGGAAAACGCGGATACTGCGGGAGTTAGGGTGAGCTATGACGAGGAGACTTTCGATGTTATCGAATGGTCGCCTGTGGTACCCGGCGGGATATCGAATGCCGCAAAGGGTATGCTCGTACTCATGGCGGCAAACGTTGACAGGTTCATCGACCTCTCCGGGGGGCTGACGCTCACGGCGAGGATGAAGGCGAAAGACAGCGCTGCGGCGGGCGAATACACCTTCGAGCTTACGGAACACAGTTTATGCTATGTGAATGATGACGGCTTCAATTTTACAGAGCTCTGGGAGCCCGAGACACTGAGCGCTTCTGTAACGATAACCGGCGGAGCGGTGACATCGGCAGCGGAACAGGCTGCTGATGCGGCTTCGGTTACATCGGCGGCAGTGACCGATGCGCCGTCAGCGGAACCTCTTCGCGGAATGGACGAGGTGAAGGTCGAAGGTACGAACGTTACTGTCATCATAGTGATCGTGGCAGCGGCTCTTGCGGCGGCAGTCATTGTTATTGCCGTTATACTGAAGATCAGGAAAAAATCAGAGTAAAAACAGGAGCTCCCCAATTTCGACAGACCCGGGGAGCTTCTGCGTTTGAGGTAAAAAAACGGAGAAACAGCAGATATGATATCTCCCGAAAGGAAAAACGATGAAAAAGATAACTGTTAAAAAATTAGCAAGTACGATCACTGCGGCGGCGGTGGCATTGTCGGGCGTTCTGCCGGCAGCGGAACAATGGCTGTTCCCGCTGACAGCGTATGCGGAGACCGCGGAAATACCCGAAGCGGACGAAGCGGCGACGGATATCACATTGACGGCGGATACGAAATATGACGATGCGCTGGTAGTTGCCGAAGATGCCGAGACCGTACTTGACCTTGCGGGAAATACCATGTCCCGAGAGCTTACCGAAGCGGCATCCGACGGATATGTTATCGCTGTCTACGGTAAGCTGACGATAAAGGACAGTTCCTCGGGCAAGACGGGTAAGATAAGCGGCGGCAGATGCTCGGGAACAGGCGGCGGTATCTATGTTGCACCCGGCGGCGTGCTTATCCTCGAAAGCGGTACGATAACCGGCAACACCGCACTGAACGGCGGCGGAGTTTATGTCGAGGGCGAGTTTACCATGACCGGCGGCGCGATAACAGGAAATACCGCGAAGAATTCCGGCGGCGGCGTGCATATCGGCGTTATGGGCGAGTTCACAGTTACCGGCGGTGCGATAAATAACAACACGGCGGTATATGCCGGCGGCGTTAATGTCGGGACCAATGCTACCTTCACACTTGGCGGCGACAGCGCGTCCATTGTCGATATCACCGGGAATACAGCTTCCGGCAGGACCTGCAACGTCTTTCTCGGCACGGGACGCGTGATAACCGTTGCGGGCGGCGCGGCAAGCGGCTCGAAGGTGGGCGTTACGGTAGCGGCATACCCGTCGGCAGGTTCTTCCACAGCGATAACGGATGCCTGCGGCGGCTGTTCGTTCCTCGAAAGCGACGACGCGGACTACCGCACGAAGACCGAAAAAGGCAGGGTGGTCATAGCTGCCGCTCCCGACAACTTCACGAAATTGCAGCGCCTTATTGATACCGCGGAGTCGGGAGATACCCTGACACTTTCCACCGACTTCACTTATGACGAGTATGATGAAACGGAGGATATCGGTTCCGTTGAGATACCCGCAGGCAAGACCCTTACCATAGACATGAGCGGTCACACCATAGACAGAGGACTGTGGGACGGCAAAGACGGCACGGCTTCGGACGACGGCTGTGTTATCGTAAATAACGGCACGCTCACCATTGTGGGAGACGGCATTATCACCGGAGGTCATTCCACAGGCAAGGGCGGCGGCATATACAACACGGGCACGCTGCGCATTGAGGGCTGCACTGTAACTCTCAATCGCACAGTCAGTGACGGGAACGCCTGCGGCGGAGGCATTTACAGCACGGGAAGCCTCGTTCTTGATTGTGCGGTGGTATCGGACAATACCGCCGAATCGGGCAAGAACGCATACGGCGGCGGAGTCTGGTGCTCCGGCGGCTTCGACGCACAGGGCACCAATGTGATCTCCGGCAATAAGGCGCACGGCAAAAAGGCAGCTCTCGGCGGCGGCGTATATGCCGATAACGCTGTTTTCGGCGCGGCATTTTCCGGCAGTATCACCGGGAACAAGGCTGACGCTGACACTGCCGCGAACGGTATCGGCGGCGGTATGTATGCTTCTTCCTCCACATTCGTCGATCTTGACGCGGCGCGGATAACAGGCAATACCGCGAGCGGTACGGCAGGCGGCATCTATCCCGGCGCGTCTGTGACAATATCCGGAAAGACCGATATTTCCGGAAATAAAGCGGGTGCTGCGGACAGCAGCCTGTTCCTCCCTCTGGGCATGAAGATAGAGTTCGGGGACGTATGCGACGCGGAAACTAAGATCGGCATCAGCGTTGAAAACCCCTCCGATGAGGATGTTGTCGTAACGCAGAACTATAAGGCAAAACAGGGCAGCACCTCGCCCGGCGAGCTGTTCGCGTCCGACGACGGATATCTCGTAAAGACCAACAAGAGCGGGGAAGTCGTATTCTCCCGTACACCGCAGTACAAGGCGCTGGACGACGATACAAAGCCGGTCATAGTCATACTGCGTGGAGATGTTGAAGTAACAGGTTCTCCCACAGCCTCCGATGTGCTGAAAGCCGTGACCGATGCTACGGATGTTGAGTTTTCGTGGTATTACGGCGATGCAGTATCGGGTACTCCGATAGGCACAGGGGAGACTTACGCTCTCGGCACGAAAGATGTCGGAAAGTCGATAGTGGTCGTTGCAAAACAGACAAAGGACGAGGACGGGAACGCTCCCGACCCGGAAGTCACACGCCAATCCGACCCGACAGCCGAGATAACCGTACATACCCACAATTTCACCTACAGTGTGAGCGGGAATGTCCTCAAAGCGGTATGCAAAGGCTCCGACTGCCCGATAGACGGCAAAACGGTAACGCTGACGCTCACTGCGGAGGACTGCGTGTTTGACGGCAAGACCCACCCCGCTTCGCTCGACATAAAGGACTTCAACAGTCTGACGGGGCTTTCCGCGACAGCGTCCGTTACCTATAACGGTCTGACCGCCGCGCCGTCCGGAGCGGGACAGTACAGCGTCAGAGCCGCCATATCCGTAAGCGGCAGGTCGTATTCCCTCTCCGCGGCGTTCACAATTGCAAAAGCTGTTCCCGACGATGTGGTGTATCCTAAGGCTAAGACGGGTCTTGTTTACAACGACGGCAAGGAACTCGTGCTCGTTACCGAAGGGACCTCCGGACAGGGAGCTTTCATCTACAGGGTAGGCGAGCGCGGGACATGGTCTTCCGAGCCTACAGCGACACAGCCGGGCACATACACCGTGTACTACTATTTTCTCGGCGACAGTGACCACAGCGACATAGGGAGCGCGGAAGAGCCGTTCTCTCTTGAAGTTACCGTTGACGGCAGCGTTATAGGCGAAGTAAGGCTCAGCAGCTATTCAAAGGAGTATGACGGACTGCCGGGAGAATTCACCGTTACAGTAAAGGACGGAGACGGCGCGGAACTTACGGAGGGCAAGGATTATACCGTCACAGTTACCGACGCGGCAGGCGCGGAAGTCACCGAATGTGTCAAGGCGGGCATTTACCGGGTAACTGTCACGGGCGTTGGAGAGTATGCCGGCAAGGCAACACGTTCATACACTATCTCCGGCAGGCTCATAACCGATGCCGACGGAAACGCGATAACCGGGTCGCCGAGATACGGAGATACGCTTAAAGCGACTACAGTTCCCGCGGACAGCGAGACAGCATATCAGTGGGTACGCTTCATCGGCGACACCGCAAAGGAGATAACCGGTGCCACTGCGCAGACATATATCATCAGCACAGCGGACGATATGGACGCAGAGCACGGCGTCAGAGTTACCGCGGGCGGGAATACCTACACACTGCGTACAGGTCATCTGACAATAAAGGCAGACAATATAAACGGCGCGGTCGATCCCGACAGCCTTGTTATCGTTGCCGCATCCGCATCTACCGCCAGTGACGGCTCGATAAAGATAAACGGCTACACTTCCGAAAAGCCGATGGAGTTTTCCGCTGACAGCGGCAAGACATGGGAACCGGTGAAAAACGGCATTATCTCCGGTCTGTATCACGGAAGTGTCGTGCGCATACGCTACGCGGGCGACAATACGCATTTCCCCGGTGAGACATACACCACCTCGCTTCCCGGTGCGATAACGCTTCTCGGCATAAAGCTGACGGGTAAAGAGATCTACGGCGAAACGCTCACCGCGCAGCCTATACCCGGTCATGCGGCGCACTTCATGTATGAGTGGTACCGCATAGACGGCGAGAACGAAACGCTTATAGAGGGCGAGGAAGGCTTTGAATATACCGCCGCAAGAGAGGATATAGGATGCAGACTGAAAGCTGTGATATCCGACGGCATGGGCAGGTCTTTCTCGGCATCCACCACAGGTACGATCGGGAAGATAAAGCTGCCTGCGCCCGTCGTTTCGGGTTCTCTGAAGGGCAGCATTGACAAGGGTATCATCACCGGACTTGACAGCACGAAAAAATATCAGTATTCGTCGGACGGCGGCGCTAACTGGACGAACGTTGCGGAAGGTTCTGTATCTATAACGGGTCTTACCGAAGGCACATACATCATCCGAGAGCGTATCAACGACCCCGAGGTCATGGAAGCAGAGACTGCGGTGGTCACGCTCGTGATAGAAGTGCTCTATCCCGAAAAACCTGCGGGTCTTTCTCCGATATACGTTTCCGCGTCAGGCGCTGAGGACGGCGGCATACGCGGTGTCGATACAGACATGGAGTATTCGCTGAACGGCACGGACTGGACAGCAGTAACTCTTACGAAACATGACGACGGCACGATGATACTTGCAGGTCTCGGCGCAGGCGTGTATAAAGTACGCTGGTCAGAACTGAAGACAGACGGCAAGCTCATCAGAGCGAACAGCGAACCCGCGGAAGTTGAGATAAAAGTCAAAGCGTCACAGCCTGCACCCTCCGGACTTACCGTGGACGGCGTTTCGGATGCCGCGGCAAACGACGGCAAGGTCTCCGGACTTACCGACGCTATGGAGTATTCCTTTGACGGCGGTAAAACATGGAATGCCGTGCAGAGCGGAAAGACCGATCTTCGCGGGCTTTCGGCAGATACCGCAGTGCTTGTTAGACTGCGGGAGACTGATACGAAGCTGCCCGGCGCGGTACTCGACCTCGGCGTGATAGGATATGCCGACCGTGTATTTGCCGTGCATTATGTCGCCTCATTCGGCAGCCGCCGTATGTCCGAGACTGTCAAGGAGGGCAGATACCACACTTCCGACGGTAACGGCATCAGCGCGAACGCCGCGTTCTTTGATAAGGCGGCTGAAAAGTTCGGGCTTGGAACTGCTGCCGGCAGCGCACGAATAATCAGCTATACGATAACCATGCGCGCTGTCTATAATGACGGCTCTCCTGTTATCTCGGACGAGACAGGCGAGGGACTGCCCGATGTTATCGTGACCGTACCCGCCGAAAATTTCAAGGATAACGCAAGCGGTACGGCATACACAGTTCCCGGCGAGTACAACGACATATATGTGTGTGCGGATATCGGCGCATACGCTACGGACAAAAACACCGACGGTGTTGTTATCACCGCGCCTTCCGCAGTGATCTACTCCGGACTGCCGCACCGTCTGTCGGATGATGCCGCAGCACTGAAAGACGGCGCGAACAGGTCGGTCTCCTATGATATCGACCTTCGTATCGTTGATACCAAGGTCAGCGGTGCGGATGACGCTTATGTGCTTATACCCGGCAGGGACTTCACTGTCGCCTACAAGAACAATATAAACGCTTCCGTGGAGCTTGACAGCGGGAACTACAGACCGCTCGACACGACAGCGGCAAAAACAAAGTCCCCGCAGCTCATTATAAGCGGCAAGGGCAGCTACGCGGGCATGAAAGCGACCGTTTACTTCGATATTCTCCCGCTCCAGCTCGCACAGAGCAACTGCGCGGTCGGCGCGTTCGCGGACGGCGTTCCCGACAGCTGCACCCTCGGCACGAACGGTGTTCTGAATGTGAGTGTCGCTCCCGCAAGATACGCGCGCATATACAATAAGGAAACGAACGAGTTCATGACCAACACATCCGCCCGTGTGAACTATGTTTTGGGCAAGGATATTACCGCGGAGCTCGAACGCGCAAACGAAAAGACCGGCAAGTGGGATCCTCTCGGCGACATCACCTCAAAGACATCAAGAGCCGCCGTATTCTCAAAAGTCACATCGACCGGCACTTACCGCGTTGTATTCTCCGGTATCGGCAATTTCTGCGGAACGGTAAGAGATACGTTCACCGTTGAGGGACAGGGACGAATCCTGTTCAGTTCGCTGAAACTAAAGACGGTCGCGCATACCTACAACCGGAACGGCATCAATGCGGACGCGTTTGTGAAGAGCATCTCCACAAAGGTAAACAAGCTCACCGTATCGCTGTCCGACTGCGATATAAGGCTTGCACCCGCATCGGTTTCCGCGACTGTCAGCGCAGACGGCAAAAAAGCTATGACTGCGGGAACTTACACCGTCCTGCTGACCGCAAAGGATAAGAACGCGTTCGATAAAAAATACCCCGGACTTGCATTTGACGGCGCGGCGACTGCATCGGTAACAGTCAAGGGTGCGGCGCTCACTGCCAGGATGTTCTCGATGAACGTAAGCTCGTCTATGATGGTCTATGACGGAAAGAGCGATGACATCATCGTAACTCTGAACGGCATCAGCGCCGACGAAGTTACCATAGCAAAGCCCGCGGCAGTGAACGGAAAGTCCGGCTATACGCCGTTTTCAGACAGCGAGCTTGCATCCCGTGTAAGCGTTTCGGGCAGCCGTCTTACGATAACCGGCGGTTATATCAGAAAAGGCAGAGTTACCGACAGCAACGCCGAAAAAGGCACCTACAGCATAGCGTTTTACGGGCGCGGAGCATATGCCGATTCCGTGTATGTCTGCACTTTCAAGCGCACCGGAGCACGCCTCACATCTTCGATGATAAAGGCATACGATACGCAGGTGAACATCGGCGGGACTATACCGTTCGTGGAGATCAAGTCTCCCGACGGCGAGACTATAGACATCTACGGCAGCAGCGCTGATTACAGCGTTGTGTGCAAGCCTTCAACCGAGGTGGGCAAGGCAGTCGTCACTGTAAAGGTCATATCCGGTCTTACGGTATTTATGAAAGGCGAGAGCGCACAGACAACGGTAAACGTTACCCCCTCGAAAGTTACGGAAATACTGCCTGTAAGCGAGTTTGATTCATACTCCGACGGTGAAGTGTTCCTGAAAATTGCAGACACCGTGCAGGCAGGCAAGAAGGCTCCCGCGGTAACGCTGTATCAGGCAAGTGCGGACGGCAGAAGACTTGTCGCGCTGAACAAGAAGGACTACACCGCGAAGTTCACACAGGGAAGCGACTCAAAGACCTTCGACCTTGTGATAACCAACGGCACGAGCGGCAGATTCGATTTCGGCAAGGGTGTTACCGTAAAATCCGCTTACGTTACCTACACCACAGCGGTTACAGCGTGGACGGATATCAGGGTATCTTCAGAAGCCGCGCTTATCAGGGATAGCGGTGACCTGTATGTTTACACCTCCGAGGATATTGATCTGTTCAGTAAGGCGACGACGACCTTCACCACGTCCGCGAAGGGCAAATACACGGCTGTTTACGCAGGCGGATGCTATATCCTGCCGCAGGTGACTTCAGTTACTGTCGGCGGCAAGACGCTGAAATACGCGGACGGGTACTACATCGTCACATATCAGAACAACTCAAAGACCGGAACGGCAAAGATGACGATAACGCTTACGCAGAAAGCCGCGCGTGAACTCGGAATCGGCGGCAGCAAAACCCTTTCATTCAGCATCGTCAGCCAGAGCAGCGAAGGACTTATCCTGTAATAAAATAACTGAATGGTGCAGTATCGCACCATCCAGCGTATCCATAAAGTAGGTGCAGCGGCGCGTTCGCGCTGTCTTTGCAGACGGCACAAGGGCTG
>CAMHBE010000067.1 GCA_946183095.1 uncultured Clostridia bacterium
CTTCGCCGGCAGGTAAAAACAGGGTGACGCACTTGACACGGTACAATGTTTGTGATATTATTATAGTAGTATGTGACGGCATTGCCGCCGCGAAAGGAGCGTATAAAAACATGAACGTGATGTTTCTCAAAGAAAAAATAAAGTCGGGCGGGCTCGATGATAAGCTCAGGGAGCTGTACGGCGAGGAAAATCTCGACAGACAGCGCAGACGCTATATGGAAGCCTGCGACGGGTTCGAGGATTTCTTCCCCGAGCACCACAACGTATGGCTGTTCTCCGCACCCGGCAGGACGGAGATATGCGGCAATCACACCGACCACCAGCACGGCTGTGTGCTCGCGGCGGCGGTAGATCTCGATGTTATCGGCATTGCCGCGTTCAACGAGGAGAACATTATCCGTGTGCAGTCGGCGGGGCATGAGATGAACGTAGTGGATATCAGCAGTCTCGAACCGCGTGCGAAAGAGAAGGAAACATCCGATGCGCTGATACGCGGCTTGGCGGCAGGCTTTAAGCAGCGTGGGCTCAATATAGGCGGATTTGACGCATACACCACCTCCGATGTGCTCAGCGGCAGCGGTCTTTCGTCATCGGCGGCGTTCGAGGTGCTTATCGGCACTGTCATAGACAAGCATTACAACAACGGCAAGGCAGGCCCCATAGAGATAGCTAAAATGGGTCAGACAGCCGAGAACGTTTATTTCGGCAAGAAGAGCGGGCTCATGGATCAGACGGTCTGCGCGGTGGGCAGCGCTGTTTTCATGGATTTCGCGGACACGACTTCCCCGAAAGTCACCGCGGCGAACTGCGACCTCGACGCAAACGGCTATGCGCTGTTCATCACCGACACAAAGGGCAGCCATGCCGACCTGTCTGACGATTATTCGGCTGTGCCGTCGGAGATGTTCAGAGTTGCGAAGTACCTCGGCAAGGACTATCTGCGCGCCGCCGATGAGAACGCGTTTTACGCACGTCTGCCGGAGATACGCCGTGAATGCGGAGACCGTTCGGTGCTTCGCGCAGCGCATTTCTTTGCGGAGAACAGACGTGCCGGTGAAGCCGCTGCGGCTATCGAAAAGAACGACATCGACACGTTCCTTGCGATAATAAAAGAGTCGGGCAATTCCTCGGCAAGACTGCTCCAGAACCTCTACGCCTGCAAGTCCCCGCAGGAGCAGGGCATACCTGTAGCGCTGATGATGAGCGAACGCATACTCGGCGGCGCGGGAGCATCGAGAGTTCACGGCGGCGGGTTCGCGGGGACTATACAGGCGTTCGTTCCCACAGAGCTTGCGGAGACTTACCGCAGAGGAATGGACGATATCTTCGGCGAGGGGAGCTGCCGCAAACTGCGGATCCGCAACTGCGGCGGCATCGAGATACCCACTATGTGACGAACGGCGTGACCGCGCATCACTGAAAAAAACGTACAGCCACGGCATTTCCGGCAGACAGGAATGCTGTGGCGTTTGCGGTTTTTGGTATTTTTTTACTTGGCTGAGCTTAATGCTGTAAATCGGAATTTATTTATCTATGGTGATGTTATGAAAAAAGTCTTGTATTTAACAGATTTGTATTATAAAGCAAAGGGAAGAAATTATTATGAAGAAGATATTTTCATTACGGGAATATTAAAAGACTATTTTGATATTGTATTATGCAATCCCAGAAATTCTGAAAGCTACGAAAAAGACGTTGATCTGATAGTTTTCAGAAATACCGGATCGGTAAGCGGATTTCAGGATATAACCAATTTGTCAGCAGAGTCAGAAATAATAAGCTGAGAACATTCAACGAATTCAGCGGGAAAGTCGATATGCGCGGTAAGCAATATCTGCTTGACCTGACATCAAAAGGCTATCCTGTTATCCCTACTGTGGACAGCACCGAAGATATTGCGGCGCTGCACGAAAAAGAAAGATTTGTCATAAAGCCGAAAAATGGCGCAGATTCGATCGGACTGGAATTTCTTAGCCGCAGCGAATTATTTTCAAGAGATCTATCCGGCAGAAAATATCTGATTCAACCTGCAATTGATTTCCGGTATGAAGTATCGTTCTATTTTCTGAACGATGTATTTGAATACGCTTTATATGCGCCCGAAAAAGAGCAGCGCTGGAAGCTGAAAAAATATGAAGCGTCAGGCGAAGATATAGAATTTGCCAAAAAGTTCATCAAATGGAATGATATTAATTACGGAATACAAAGAGTTGATGCCTGCCGGACACAAGAAGGTGAACTGCTGTTGGTAGAACTTGAAGATCTGAATCCTTATTTGTCAATTTTGGAATTGGATAAAAAAACACAGGACAAATTTATCGGTGATATGATAAAAGCTATGAAACAGATAATCTAAATTCTGATTTATTACAGCAAAGACCGAACCGATAATTTTACATAATCTTTATTTTTTTGCAACCTTTTCGTGTGCTGCAAAGTGTTAAGTGTAAAGAGCCCAAAAACACGGACGGAGGAAATACTATGAAAAGGAATATATTATCAATATTACTTATCGCGTCTCTTATCGTTTCCGCTGCATCATGCGCGCAGAACAGCGGTACGGACGCACCCGCTCCCGCAGACAGCACCGTGTCGGAGACTGCACCCGAAACGACATCTGCGGAAATAACAACAACAACAACTACTACTACTGCGACCGAGACAACAACGACGACGACCACCACAACAACAACAACGACCGCAAAGACGGAAAAGACTTCCGACGAAACGCCCGAAACAACGCCCGCGCCGGAAGAAACAACTCCTGCGGCATCGACCGGGGCTCCTGCCACCGAAGCGGCGACTTCTGCGGTGACAACTCCTGCACCCGTTACCGAACCCGCCGCTCCCGTCACCACCTTGCCGCCTGCGGCAGAGGAGCCCATGCCCGAACGGGAATATGATGATGCTGCCGACTATGACGAAGCCGATGATATCGGCGATGACTATATCGACGGATATGAGTACCCCGAAGCGTTCGATTACGACCCGGACGCTCTGGACTGCGTGTCGGACGGCACTATGATACCCATAGGCGACGACTGGTACCCGACCGACCCTGTAGGACCTATAGATCTCCCGGAGCCGAAGTACGATGAAGTACAGGCGAGGGCGGGACTGCTCACTGCCGGCGAGTGGCGCGACAACAGCAACTATGTGTTCTGGAAGTCGCTGTTCGGTCAGCGTGACGACTGGAAAGAGATAATGGAGAAGTGGGGAGTTTCCACGCTGCGCAGAGTGTTCGTGCGCGTAAGCGACAAGAGCGGCGCACCCGCGTCGGGACTTACCGTGAAGCTCATGTCCGGTAAGGACGAACTCTGGCAGGCAGTCACCGACAGCAGGGGTGAAGCGTTCCTGTTCGCGGGGCTCGGCGTAAACGGCGGCAGCGTACCCGACAATGTGGTAGTTTCCGGCGCGGGCGCGGATGTCACCGCAAAGGTGCCTGCCGATTACGCGGACACCGATAAGGCGATAGAGATAGAAGTCTCGAAAGAAGCCCCCATGCGTAAGAAGCTCGACCTCATGTTCATGATAGATACCACGGGTTCTATGGGTGACGAGCTTACTTATCTGCAAAAGGAGCTCGAAGATGTAATAAAGCGTGTGGATGAAGCCACACAGGCGGATATCCGTCTCAGCGTGAACTTCTACCGCGACGAGGGCGACGAATATGTTGTAAGGGATTTCCCGTTCACGAGCGACATTGCGCTTGCGGCGGAACAGCTCTCCGGTCAGAGCTCGGACGGCGGCGGGGATTACCCCGAAGCGGTGATAAAGGCGCTCGACCACGCGCTGAGCGAGCATGAATGGAACGCCGACAGCGAAAAGCTGATGTTCCTCGTTCTCGATGCTCCGCCGCATGAGGACGACGGCAAGCAGAATTACGCGAGACTTGTGAAGGCTTTCGCGGACAAGGGCATTCGCGTGATACCCGTAGCGTCGAGCGGAGTTGACACCGACACCGAATATCTCCTGCGCACTGTCGCTCTTGCAACGGGCGGCACATACACATTCCTTACGGACGACAGCGGTATCGGCGGTTCCCACCTCGAACCGACTATCGGCAAATACGAAGTCGAGAAGCTCAATGATATGCTGGTGCGCGTGATAGGCGACTACTTCTCGCGCGAGACGAGAAAGCAGTATGAAGCTCCGAAAACTCAGCAGACCGCACCTGCCGCGGACATTCCCGAAGGTGCGTATGCAGCGGAATGGTGCAGGACGCATGACTATTTTTCCGGCGAGGGTATGTACGCAGCACATTACATTTACACCGAGGACGGGTTTGCAAGATTTCTCGGAGACTTCGGTTCAATACCCGAACTTGTGAAGTACGCGCGGAACATCGACCTTTCAAAGAACGTACTTGTTGTTGAAACGGTAATGCTCTCTTCCGGCAGCATCACAGTTGATACCGGCAAACCCGTGTACTGCACCATAGAGGACGGCAAGGCGAAGTTCACATACTCGCTGACACGTCCCGAAGTGGGGACCGCCGACATAATGTCGCTGTTCATCTATTCCGCGGTACCCGCCGACAGCATAGATGTACAGTTCACCGACAAGCAGCTCTCCGATATGCAGACCGTCGATAACGAGATAAGTCAGAAGATGTCCGAGATAAAGAAGAAGTCCCTCGACGAGAAGAAGACCGTCATCGGCGACCTGCTGAACGACCTTGCGGACAGAGGACTGATATACAAGGACAGCATCATTTTCAGCGGTGATATGTATTCCTTCACTTACGATATCGGCGATTATGGCAGCGTGGGCGGCGGTGTCAAGCTCAGTGACTTCGACCCGCTCATGAACTGACAGCATTTTTCAGTGCCGTTCCGGTCAGACCGGCGGCACTGTTTTTTATTTTGAACGTGCGGGTCGCCCGAAGTGTGACACGCACGCAGCTTTTTGTATGCCTGAAGCGTGTCGGCGAGAAATGTTCGTTATATGTTTGACATATCGGCGGAATTGTGTTATAATAAAGTATGGGTATAAAAAAGTCGCTGCGGTGACTTCTCAATAAACGGAGGAAATGAGCATGGACAGATCAAAAGTAATATTCGGGAACGAAATGTCGGACAGCGCCTACAGAAAGGCAGTTGCGACCAAGAACAAGTTTGCGCGCAAATACGGTGACGATACCGACAAGAAATACCACCTGTGCGCCGAACCCGCACCTGCAGTGGGAGATATCCTCGGGATAAAGAAGCTCGGCATCTCGTCCGAGAGCGAAGTGAAGTTCAACGCAAAGAGCGTTGTGATCGGCAATATCCGCATGGGTTTCGGGCACTACCGCATATCTATGGCTCTGGCATCCGCCGCGAAGGCTATGGGATATGACCCGTACTGGTTCGATCTTTGCTCTTTCGGCAATACCACCTGCGGCAAGATAATCGAGGAACAGAACGAGCTGTATTCGCTGGGTTCGCGCCTGTCGCAGAAGAGTTTCCTGTTCAACAAACTGCTGTGGGAACCGCTCAACAGTGAGGGCTTCCGCAAACTGACATACAATTGCAGCGATCAGAAGGTCGCCGAACTCATGACCCCTGTGTACAACGACCTGCCGAAGAACATACCGTTCATCGCCGCGCACGTCTGGCCCGCACAGGCGGCTGTCCATGCGGGGCTCACAAACGTTGTGAACGCTATCCCCGACAACTGGCCTATGGCGCTGCATCTTGCTGAGGGTGCCATACACACGGTACAGACCCCGTCCGCGTATCTCGGCTACAGGGCACTGCGCGGAATGGATAAAAAGCGCACGCTTTCGCCTATGCCCAAGACTGCGATAGCGTACACCGGTCACTACATAGACCACGAGCTTGTCAGCAACATCGAGACAGACTGCGAGATGCGAAAAGAACGCGCTGCAAACGGCAGAAAGCGCTGGCTCATGTCTGTGGGCGGTGCGGGAGCGCAGAAGGATATTTTTGTTGCAATAATAAAAAAGCTGCTGCCCGATATCGCAAAGGGCAGAGCGGTGCTGTTCGTGAATGTGGGCGACCACCGCAATGTCTGGGAACAGCTCATGAGTGAGATACCGCAGATGCGCAAACTCGTCACTCAGCATTTCGACGATTTTGAGGCGACCAGGGCATTCGCTGATGAAGCGTATTCCGGCGATGTAAAGGGCATCCACGCGTTCTGCCATTCCGACATTTTCGCGGCGGTGTATTCCACAAACCTGCTGATGCGCTGCTCCGACGTGCTCATCACGAAGCCCAGCGAGCTTGCGTTCTATCCGATACCGAAACTCATGATAAAGCGTGTCGGAGGTCATGAAGCGTGGGGCGCTATCCGCGCGGCGGAACTGGGCGACGGCACCTACGAGTGCAGCACACCTGCCGAGACCTGCGCAATGCTTGCGATGATGCAGAAGAACGGAGATATCATCGAGAAGATGTCCGACAACATCCTCACCGCACACAAGTCCGGCATTTACAACGGCGCGTACAGAGCGGTGAAACTTGCGGTCAGAAAGAGAAAGTAACGGTTATATTAAAGGGCACCTCTAAAAATAAAAGTGCAGCGACGATCTTGCCGCTGCACTTATTTTGCTTTTGCTTCAAATTATCTATCTGAATCAATCATCATTTCGGTGCAGCGTCAGGCTGCCGCAGGTCAAGGGCGCGCAGCCCTTGTGCCGTCTGCAAAGACAGCGCGAACGCGCCGCTGCACTTGTTTTTTTCTTATCGACAGTGTGTTTTCTGCCGGTCGATGCATCATAAATACTGGATGCTGCCGGAGACTCTGCCGCCTTTCCGGTCGATCTCGATGTAGGATACGGACTTCACGCCGGTGAGGGTGAGGGAAGTGGCGGTGGGCACCTTTATCCTGAATGTCTTGTACGGGAACAGAGTGATGTTTTTGAATGTGGTGTTGCAGGTGAGTTTTGCGGTGGATGTGCCGGAGATATACATGGTGTGGGAGTTGCCGTTGACGGTGAGGGTCCCTTTGAACTTGCCGGACGGCATTTTGAGGGAAGTTCCCGCTTCGCAGTCGCCGAGCAGGTTCACCGTTACCACGCCGTTTATCTTACCTTTGGAGAGGTCGGAGATGATATCGTTCCAGTACGCGTAGAGCCTGCCGTTCACGGAATAGGTGAATGGTACGGCGATAGCTTTCCCGGATCTTACATAAAGGCGGTATTTATAGCTGCCGTCGGTGACTGCCGGAACTATACCGCTTATGTCGAAGATGAGGTTGGGGTCGATCTTTGAAACTTTAGCGACCTGTCTGCCTTCAAACGATGCGCTCGACTTCAGACAGATCTTGCCGGAAACTTTCTTTGCGCTGATGTCGATAGGCTTGCACTCGCCGCTCATCGTTATGTATGGCGAACCTGTGGCGCTGAGCACGCCGGTGACTTTCATGAGTGCGCCGCTGCTGAGGGTGATGCCCGCCGCGTCTTTCATGTAAAGTTCATTGGCGGTGAGTTTGCCTTTTTTCGTGAGTTTGAGCGTTGACTTGCTGTTGATTATAACAGTGCCGATGCTGCCGACGGTGTCGGCGGTGGTCGATGCGTTCACGAGGAGGGTGGAGGACTTTTGACCGGTTATCTTTCCGTAAGCGCTTCCGGCGTAAGAGAGCGTAAGCGTGGAGTTTGCGGGAACTTTCGCGGCTATGCTTTTGCCGGAAGTGTTGATGATGCTGCATTTGATAATGAGGTCGGTTTTCGGGGAAAGCGCGGTCGATGATGTTTTCAGAGCGGCGCCGCTTGCTGCCGCAAGTGTTACGGACGCGGCGTATTTCGGGAATTTCAGCGTCTTTTGGGTGGTCGTTTTGTTGAATGTGATAACATAGCTCGCGGCGGGGTCTTTCATCTTATCTATGAAGCTGACGATATCATCGAGGGTGTCAGCACCTCTGTATATCGAACCGCCCTTGACCATTACGCGGTAGCCTGTGGGGTCGGGGTACTGTATCACGTCGTATTTGCATTCGGGCGGGGCTATGTAGCTCCACACGCTCGATTTATATGTGTGATGACCGTTGGGATCCTGCGCCTTGAACTTCGCGTAGCTCTTGTTTATCCACTTTGCGGCAGCTGCAGGGGTGGTCGCGGTATCATACCATGTTATATCGACGCTGTACCAGTTGCCGTGTATCTTCACGACGTTCCACTGGTGATTGCCGCCGGAAACGGAGAAGCAGGGCAGACCTGCGGCGTTGCAGAAATACGAGAACGCCTGTGCGTATGCCGCGCACACTGCGGTCTTTTTGTAGAATGCGCC
>CAMHBE010000068.1 GCA_946183095.1 uncultured Clostridia bacterium
CTTTAAGCTGTTCCTCGGAAAGAAGCAGCCGCTTGTCGATGAACTTCAGAAGCACCTCTTCGAGCTCGGAGTACATAACGGGCTTTGAAAGATAGTCCGAGAATCCCTCACGGATATACTGGTCACGCGCCCCGACTATAGCGTCGGCGGTGAGCGCGATTATCGGAGTATCGTCGGCAAGGCGCTGTTCCCTTATCTTTGCAAGCGTCTGCGTTCCTGACATACCCGGCATCATCTGGTCGAGCATTATCACATCGAAAGCACGGTCTTTGAGCACATCTATGCACTCCGCGCCCGAGGCTGCCGTGGTTATCTTCATTCTTGTGTCTTTCATAAGCGCGGTGATGACCTCAAGGTTCATCTCGTTGTCGTCAACTATCAGTACCCTCGCTTCGGGAGCTATAAGCTGCGGGCGGAACTCCGCCTTCTCGGACTGTGCCTTTTCAAGGCGTTCGGTATAATTACCTATCGGAGTGTTATCGACTACCTCCTGCACTATCGTTGCGGTGAATACCGAGCCCTTGCCGTATTCGCTCTCAACGGCTATCGTGCCGCCCATCATTTCGGTAAGCTGCTTGGTGATGTTCAGACCCAAACCGGTACCCTCAATGTTGCGGTTCTTTGTTTCATCAAGCCGCTGGAACGACGAAAACAGCTTGCCGAGATCCTCGGGGCGAATGCCCATGCCGGTATCGGCTACCCTCACCGTCAGCTTATTCGTGCCGCGGTCAAATCCGATATGTATTGAGACCCTGCCCTCTGCGGTGTATTTTATCGCGTTGTTGGTGAGGTTGAGAATTATCTGCCGTATCCGTATCTCGTCGCCGCGCAGCACCGACGGGATATCAGGCTCAACTCCCAGATCGTATTTAAGCCCCTTATCCTTCGACTTATTCATCGTCATATTCACAATGTCGTTGAGCACGGACGCGAAATCGTATTCCACGGGGATAAGCTCCATTTTGCCGGATTCTATCTTGCTCAGGTCGAGAATGTCGTTTATTATAGATAGCAGGACGTGTCCGGCACTTTTTATGTCCGCTGCGTAGCGCAGAACATTCTTGTCCTTCGCCTCGCGCAGTATCATTTCGTCCATACCGATTATAGCGTTCATAGGTGTGCGTATCTCGTGGGACATATTTGCGAGGAAGTTGTCCTTCGCCTTGCTGATATGTGCCATTTCATTGGCTTCGAGCCGTATCCCGATAAGCTGCTTTATAGTATGGATTATCGAGAATATCAGAAATCCGAACAGCCCTATCGCCATAAACAAACCCGAGAATATGCCGTTGTGGGCAAACTGATATACAGCTATCTGCACGACCGCTGCCGATGCGAGAAAGGCAAAACCTATCGCAACATATTTGTACGATCCTATAAGGTGATGCTTCAGGTCAAGTATCAGGGTCGTGAACATTACGGCAATGCTGACAAATGCACAAACAGCCGAAGCGATAAACGATTGTATCAGAGTGACCGCACCCGTTACAAACAGGGTTATGCAGACTATAAAATTTACTGTCTCCAGAACGCTCGCTATAGTCAGAGCCTTGCTGTATCTGCCTTTTTGCATAGAGTTTAAGAAGATCAGAAAAGGCAGAGGCATTATCATCACCATCAGGAACGGCGTGTCGGACATTATGGAGAGGTTGCTTGTGTAATGCTGTCTGAATATCGAGTTTGACATCACCCATATCCCGCCGAGCAGAGCACCGAGCGCAAGATGCTCCATTTCAAGATACTGCTTGTGGATATATTTATATACCACCGCCGCCGTGTAGCAGATAAGCGCCAGCATAAGTATCAGCAGCCCCACAAAAAGCTCCGCACCGTACGGCTTGAACAGATACGCGAGGATACCGAGCCTTGTGCCGAGATAGACCTCATAGACCATGCCGGAATTGTATTCGTAATGCACCTTAAGTGTCTTGCCCGCGTCATCGGGATATACCGATGCCATAACGTAACATTCCGCAGACCTGTCGCCGAACAGCGGATAGTCCTCGGTTTTCAGGAACTCCCTCAGCTCGCCGCCGACATATATCTCCATATCCATTCCCCGGAACCAGAGAGCGGAGCAGTCCTTGCCCATATCCTCCGGCAGCGTTGTTTCAAGCGTTATATCCGAATCCGTAGTTCCCGGCACGGCAAAAGGCGTTCTCGTTCCGTCGGCTTTCACCTCATACCAGTTGTCGCCTGGGAGCTCCTCACAAATATAGCCGTTCTTCGGAGTATTTACGGGCATGACAAGCTGCCCTGTCAATAAATAGCCCATCACCAGCACAAGTATGACGGACATAGCGATCCTGATGTATTTCATACGGTTTTTTCACTATCCCTTACAATAAACTCGACCTTGTGCTTTGTAAGATATTTCTGCGCAGCCGCTTCGTCACGCACAAACACGCCCTTGTACCTTACGCCTATCATTTCTTTGAGACTGTTCAGCTTGTCGGTCGAGTCGCTGACAACGAGGATAACGGGCTTATTGGCTTTTTCGCGCTCCCTTGCGGCAGCTTCCTCTTTAAGCTGCTCCTCGGTAAGAAGCAGCCGCTTGTCGATGAATTTCAGAAGCACCTCTTCGAGCTCGGAGTACATAACGGGCTTTGAAAGGTAATCCGAGAAGCCCTCACGAATATACTGATCTCTTGCGCCCACAATCGCGTCGGCGGTGAGCGCGATTATCGGAGTAACGTCCGCAAGATGTTTTTCGCGTATTATCTCCAGCGTTCGTGTACCGGACATTCCCGGCATCATCTGATCGAGCAGTATTATATCGAACGCGCGGTCTTTGAGGATGTCAAGGCACTCCGCACCGGAAGCCGCGGTGGTTATCTTCATTCTTGTATCGCTCATGAGAGCGGTGATGACCTCAAGATTCATCTCGTTGTCGTCAACTATCAGTACCCTCGCTTCGGGAGCGATAAGCTGCGGACGAAATTCCTCTTTTTCCGCCTGCGACCTGTCGAGGCGGTCGTTGTAGCTGCCTATCGGTGTATCATCGACTATCTCCTGCACTATAGTCGCGGTGAATACCGAGCCCTCGCCGTATTCGCTCTCAACGGCTATCGTGCCGCCCATCATTTCGGTGAGCTGCTTGGTGATGTTCAGCCCGAGACCGGTACCCTCAATATTGCGGTTCTTTGTCTCGTCGAGCCTTTGGAACGACGAGAACAGCTTGTCGAGATCCTCGGGACGTATGCCCATACCGGTATCCGCCACCCTCACCGACAGCCTGTTCCCGCTGCGGTCAAATCCTATATGTATTGAGACCTTCCCCTCTGACGTGTATTTTATGGCATTATTCGTGAGGTTGAGTATGATCTGTCTTATCCGTATCTCGTCACCGCGCAGCACGGAAGGGATATCCGGCTCGACCTCGAGCTCATAGACAAGCCCCTTGTCCTGCGCTTTTTTCATTGTCATATTCACGATATCGTTCAGTACGGAGGCGAAGTCGTACTCCACGGGGATAAGCTCCATTTTGCCGGACTCTATCTTGCTGAGGTCGAGAATGTCGTTTATTATCGAGAGCAGCGTTCTTCCCGCGCTCTGAATATCCGTGGCGTAACGCAGCACCCGCTGTTCCTTGGATTCACGCAGTATCATCTCGTCCATACCGATTATGGCTTTCATCGGCGTTCGTATCTCGTGGGACATATTTGCGAGGAAGTTGCTCTTTGCCTTGTTTGCATGATTGGCGGCTTCCTTTTCGAGTATGAGGACCTTCGTCTCGTATTCCTTCTGCGCTTCCTCCATTCGCAGCTCTTCCATACGGCGGGAATAGTTCTGTTCGTTTTTGTAGCCCAGATAATAAATGAACGCTATCAGCACAAATATCATGAAGCATATAAGGGCATTCACGACAAGCTGTCTTCTTACCTCATCATACAGCTCATCATCGCTCACCACCATAACAACGTGCCAGTCGTTTGTTATCCTGTTTACAAATACTGTGCAGCTTTCATTGTCGCAGATATATGAAAAGCTGCCGGAACCGGCTTTTGCTATGGCATTCAGATAGTTTTCCCCGTCCTGTGTATCCTTTATGTTTTTCCCTTTTTTATTCTCATCGGTATGCGCAATGAAAAAACCCGACCCGTCAACGACAAAGCCGTACCCCTTGCCGTTGAGAGTAAGCTCTTTGACGAGCGACTGGACGTCCTCGAGCTGAACGTCGAGAGAAAGAACGTTCTGCCTGTCGGGAAGCATTCGTGTCACGGATATTATCATATTTCCGGTCTGCGCGTCTATGTACGGGGGAACAAAAACCACATTGCCCTCGTTTTTTACAGCGAGAACATACCAGTCCCGTGTTTTGGGATCGTAGTCATCGGGCGGCTCCCAGTTGAGACCGTCCATATATCTGCTCATCACATATCCGTATATTCCGTGAAAATTCTCGTTGAACTGCTCCGAAACATTGTTTGTCTCTTCCACAAGAAATTCATGTATCCTTGCGGGTGTGCTTCCGCTGATGAGCATATGATGCACCGCGTCCGCGGTAACATGGAGCACGTTTTCCGCGGTGTTGAGATGATTGTCTATCATCGAGGATACGTTGAGTATCCTGTCCTCGATCACAGCGCTCGAATTTGAGACCGCCACATTGTAAATGAGCTTTGATGTATAGACCACCATGGCAATGACAAATATGAAAACAAGTATGAGCGGTATAAGGATCCTCTTCTCTTTTCTTCCGAATTTCCCTGATCTTCTCATTGAGCTGCCTTTCGCGTTCTGTTATCCGATCGTAAAATACTCTTCCGGAACCTCTATCTTTGTGGAGCCCATATAATACCCCGGATCTCCGAATATATATGTGTCCTGATAGATAAGTACGGTGTTTTCCGACCTGCTGCCGCTGGCAGCATCGGTATATGCGGCTCCGTTCCAGTCAACTCCGGGAGAGTATACGCTGTACGCTTCCGACAGGTCGCCGATATCCGTAAGACTGCTTTCGCCAAGGATGACATTCCTGACGTGTTCGGCAAGTCCCGCCGAAACGGTATATCCGTATGAATAAGCCCATGTACCGAATCTTCCCGCGCCGCCCTTTTTGACGACAGCGTCCTCTACTTTCGCGAGTATCTTTTCAAAATCCCCGGCTTCCTTTGTCAGGTCGAGGTCGAGCGCTCCGGGATAACCCATGAGCGGAGAGGGCAGGTCGGCTTCTATAAAATATCCCCCGCACTCCAGCAGCTTCTTTATAAGCGGCTCGGTATGCGCATCGTTCGTACAGAAAAAAGCGGTCTTTTCACCGTACTGTTCCACCCATTCGGGAACGTGCTCCAGAATAAAGGACTGCGCCCCGGGGACGCCCGCATCGGTGGTAGGGTCCGGAGCCTCTTCCTCCGCGAATCTCATTTCGAACTCTTCACACGCCGCTTTCATGACCGCAACACGTCTTGCCACCGTTTCGTATGACATATGGCGCGGGAAAGAGATATGTACGAATGTATCGCAGCCCAGCTCATGCGCCGTTCGTATGATAAGATATCCGCGGTTCACAAAGTCACAGTTGACCACAAGATCGGACACAGGCGATATATCGGTAAAATCCTCATACGCTTCACCCGCTATCAGAAGGATATCGGGTCTTTTTTCGCGTATCCGGCGGAAAGCCTCCGTTGTCCCGTCAACTGCCTGATTGACGATTATAGCCTTCATTTCCGGGTCATCGGCAAGATCGACGATTATCTGTATCGTTGTGTCGATCTCCTCGGTAAAATTATCCGGATATACGGCAAGAGTCACATTATCCGCCCCGTATTTTTCACGGAACGCTTCCGCGCCGCGCCGGTCGTCCTCGGACTGCGCGAAGGAGCCGGTAACGATGCCTATGCGGCATCTGCTGTCATCGGTATTGTCCCCGGTCTGCTCAGCCGTATCACTTACGACTCCCGTGTACGTGATCTGCGTGTCCTTCCCGGCTCCGGGAGCGGACGCTACGGCTTCGGTATCACGTTCGTTCGTCCCGCTGCACGCCGAGAACTGAACTATCAGAAAAAACGACATCATCACGCTCAAAAATTTCTTTTTCATATCTTCCTCCAAATAAACTGCCGCTTGAATGCAGGGCTTTCCGGTATTCTGTCCCGAACGTCGAAAAAGCTTTATTATATAATCATAACATACAATTTTGGATTTGTAAATATGCTCCCGCCGCCGCTTGCGCCGGATTTGATACCGCTTGCGCCGAAACTATTGAAATATGTTTAGTATTTTGATATAATTCAACCAAACATTATCGGTCCCGACCATATCTATGCAAAGGAGAAATGCGCGATGATGAATTACTGGATAACCGTCGTCGATGATGACGCTATGTGCATGGCAAACACAAAAAGCATTCTTACCGAGCGGAATATGCGTGTCAGCTGTCTGCGCTCGGGGGTCAACTTTATGAGGTTCATTAAAAGCAACACTCCCGATCTTGTCCTTCTTGACATTATGATGCCGGGAACGGACGGGTTCCAGACGTACCACGATCTGCGGAAATTTGAGAAAGAAGCCGGGCGTGACCCCGTTCCGGTGATATTCCTCAGCGGCGAAAATCCGACCGAGGCAGTACCCTACGGGCTGAAAATAGGCGCTGCCGACTATGTGAGCAAGCCATGCGATCCGGTCGTCCTTATGAGCAGGATCGAACGCGCGATAGAAAACAGCAGAATGATAAAGGGGCTTATCAAGGACTCCGAGCATGACAAGCTGACAGGCTTTCTCAACAAGGCATCGGGTACGCGAAGGACAGCGGAGCTGTGCGGTACGAAGGCCGGAGCGCTTCTTGTGATCGACCTCGACAGCTTCAAGCTGGTGAATGATCTGTACGGTCACGAAACGGGAGACCGGGTGCTCGTTCTTTTTGCGGATACGATGAGGAAAAACATCAGGAGCGAGGATGTTATTTGCAGAGTCGGCGGAGATGAATTCATGGCGTTTTTAGCCAATGTTTCGGAAGAAGAAAAAGCCGCCGCCGTCATACGTCGTGTGAGCGAGATGTTCGTGACGGAGGCAAAGCTGCTCATGGGAAACGACTGCGATATCCCGTTGGGGATATCGGTGGGCGTGGCTATGACACCGCTTCATTCCACAAGCTTCGAGACGCTGTTCAGATACGCGGATCAGACGATGTATAAGGTCAAGAAAAACGGCAAGCACGGCTTTGCAGTCTATGACCCCGATCCCGGAGAGACTGCCGGCGGTACGGAGATCGACAGGGAGCTTGAAAGACTTTCACAGATATGCGGCGAACGCGGCGGCGCCGAGGGCGCGATGCTTCTCGGGCAGGACGCGTTTATCGCGGGCTATCGCTTTGCTATGCGGTTCATCAGGTATTGTCACGGCTCCGCAAGTCAGATCGTTTTCTCGCTCTGCGCCCGGAACGGGGCGGAAGGTATGACAGAGGCCCCCGAAGCCTTCGGCGAGGTGCTTCAAAAGGAGCTTCGTATCTGCGACATCGTAATGCGCAGCCGCCCGGATCAGTTTTTTGTACTGATGCCCGGAATATCGGAACAGGACGCCGAAAAATACCTGAACAGGATAATGACCGCCCGGGAGGAGATCGAGCTTCGCGGAGGAATAAGCATAGATCATTACATAAAGACCGTTTCGTTCAAAACGGACTGAAGGGGACAGCTCATGAAAATAAAAATACTGATAACGGGTAAAAACAGAAAGATAGCGTCGAATGACCTTGCAAGGCATCTTGAAAAGGAGCTTGTATGCGAGGCGGACGAATGTCAGCCGGTGAAAACACAGCTTTTTAACACGGTGTATGACCTAAGACCGGACATTGTGCTGATATTCGTAAAGGACGAGGATCAGAATGGTATCAAGATATATGACGTTATTACGGAGTATGAGAAATTTCACCCGATAACCGTGATAGCAGTTGCCGATGAGATGAACAGAAAGGTGTTCACGCGCAACTCCCGGCTCCGGAGGATCCTGTTCCTGCCGTCGGATATATCCTTCTCGAGGCTGTGCGACAGGATAAACGAGGTCAAGAGGGAGATCGATGCTGAAAACGAAAAAACTCGGTTCGTCGAGTTCAACAACTCCGAGGTCATCGAAGAGGAAAACCGCAGAAAGCACATTCTTGTTGTAGATGACGACCCGCAGCAGCTCATGCAGATAAAGGATCACCTCAGGGATTTCTACGAGGTAACGCTGATAAATTCGGGAAC
>CAMHBE010000069.1 GCA_946183095.1 uncultured Clostridia bacterium
TTCTTGATTTCCGTTATCTGACCAAGCACCGACTGCTTTTTCTGCTCGGTCTGCATCGGCAATTCTTCAAGTGGAATGACCTTACCGATACAGTAGCGGACATCTTCCAAAGGCTTGAGGTCGGATTTCATCTTTTCAAGCTGTTCCTGCAACTTGTCGCGCTCTGATTTCAAATTCTTCCGTTCGCCCTCATAAGCGTCAAAGTGGAAGCCGAGGTCGATGTTAAACTTTTTCAGAAGACGAAAAGCCTTGTAGTATTCATCAAGCTCCGCCTTATGCTGTTCAGCATACTTTGCCTTGACAGCTTTCCATTTTTAAGGGAATGGTCAATACTTTAAGGGAATTACTTTTATATTGTTTCCTACACAGTTAAAGTAAAGTCGCAAATCCTGAATTGGAGACAAAATATTTTATACTATATTATATCATTATAGTGATATAACATCAACAGGTTTTATGTAAAAAACACCTTTAAATCAGTACGGTTTGTATCACCGAAACGCTGGAAATGCACGACTTCGCGTTCGCGCAGATAACGTATGACGTTCGTTACATCGGGGTCGTCGCACATACGGAGGATGTTGTCGTATGTTGCGCGGGCTTTCTGCTCCGCCGCCATATCCTCCATGATATCCGCGATAGGGTCAGCCTTGCTCTGGAGATAAGCAGCGCTGAAAGGGACTCCCGACGCGCTTGCGGGATATACGCCGTTCGCGTGGTCGATGTAATAATCGCCGACGCCGTAGCGGTCGAAGCTCCGTGCGCCCTCGCCCTTGGTGAGCTGGGTAACTATGCTGCCGATCATTTCGAGATGTCCGAGTTCTTCGGTGCCGATATCGGTCAGCAATGCGATACCGCTCTTGTCGGTCTGAGCGAAACGCTGTGAGAGATAGCGCAGAGACGCGCCGAGCTCACCGTCGGGACCGCCGTACTGGCTGAGGATATAGCTTGCGAGCTTGGGGTTCTTGTTGTTTATCCTGACGGGTATCTGCGTCATTTTAGTGAATATGAACATAACGCTGTTACCTCCTTACGACATTTTCTGCGACGGCCATACGCCGACGAGCCATTCCCAGTTATCGTCACATTCCGCGGAGCAGACCGTCAGCGGGTAGCAGCGCTTCTCGAATGCTTCCGTGCAGGCTTTTGCGTTCTCCGCCGCCTCTGCGAACATCCTGAGCGCTCTTGTGTCGTCGGGATGCGTGTCGAGGTAGAGGTTAAGGTCGGTGACGTAGAACATGGCTTCACTTACCTTGCGCATGAGCTGCGCGGCGGTGAGCTGTCTGTTATTTTCCATCGTAAAGCCCCCTCTCGTACTCTCCTATGCCGATATCGAGCTCGGGGAATATCGTTCCCTGCATCATGGCTCTTTCGGGAGTATATACCCTGCCGAGCTTCTGGAACGGCACATACGCGTATCCGACTTTTTCCATAACTGCGGCAGTGCAGCATTCATTGTGTTCCATATATCTCATCCTTTCGTTAGTATTGCCCACAGGCTTATTTATTCTATGCGGCATGAACGAAAAGGGTTACATATTATCAGCGTGTCGATAAAGCAGGCGGAGCGGCACATTCGCGCTGCATTTTTCGTCATATTGCACAAATATCGGGAGCGCCGGCGACCCGAAAGTCGCTTTGTACATATTTGGTTCCGCTATGCACAAAATAAGAAGAAAAAGCAACAAAAAAAGTTGCTGTTCATATTGATTTTTTTGGAAAATCCTGCTATAATAGATTTGTTATTATTTTGGGCAGCAGCCCGATAAACGAAAGGAAGATACATCTATGAGCAAACTGAACAAGAAAAATGTGGAAGACCTGAATGTCAAGGGCAGAAAAGTCCTTGTGCGCGTTGACTTCAACGTACCGATGAAGGACGGCAAGATCACCAACGATAACCGTATCGTTGCAGCTCTGCCTACTATCAACAAGCTGTCCGAGAACGGCGCAAAGATAGTGCTGTGCTCTCATCTCGGCAAGCCGAAGAACGGTCCCGAGGACAAGTTCTCGCTGAAGGCTGCCGCTGACAGACTTGCCGAACTCGTAAACACAAAGGTCACATTCGCTAAGGACGACACCGTTGTGGGCGAAAACGCAAAGAAGGCTGTTGCTGAAATGAAGGACGGCGAGATCGTCGTTCTCGAAAATACACGTTTCAGAGGCGCTGACGAGACAAAGAACGGCGAGGGCTTCGCAAAGGAACTCGCTGACCTCGTTGACGATGAAGTTTTCGTAATGGATGCGTTCGGTTCCGCTCACAGAGCACACGCTTCCACAGCAGGCGTTACAAAGTTCGTCAAGGAAACAGCGGTAGGCTACCTCATGAACAAGGAGATAGAGTTCCTCGGCAACACCGTTGAGAACCCCGTAAGACCCTTCGTTGCTATCCTCGGCGGCGCAAAGGTAGCAGACAAGCTCAACGTTATCAGCAACCTCCTCGAAAAGTGCGATACGCTCATCATCGGCGGCGGTATGGCTTATACCTTCTTAAAAGCAAAGGGCTTTGAGGTCGGCACATCCCTCGTTGATGACGAGAAGATAGACTACTGCAAGGAAATGATCGCTAAGGCTGAAAAGCTCGGCAAGAAGCTGCTCCTCCCGATAGATACCACTATCGCAAAGGCTTTCCCGGATCCTATCGACGGCCCTGTTGAGACCCGCGTGGTTGACTCCGACAAGATACCCGCAGACATGATGGGTCTCGATATCGGCACAAAGACCATGGAACTCTTCGCGAATGAGGCAAAGTCCGCAAAGACAGTCGTATGGAACGGACCTATGGGCGTTTTCGAGAACCCCACACTCGCAAAGGGTACAAACGCTGTTGCTAAGGCACTCGCGGAGTCCGATGCTACAACTATAATCGGCGGCGGCGACAGCGCTGCGGCAGTCGTTCAGCTCGGCTACGCAGACAAGATGAGCCACATCTCCACCGGCGGCGGCGCTTCCCTCGAATACCTCGAAGGCAAGGTTCTCCCCGGCATCGACGTTATCCAGGATAAGTGATCTGGTATGACCTTGAGCGATTTCAGAATGAGGTGATCAAATGACAAGGTCGGAATTTCTTGCCGTAATTACTTCGATTCACGCATTATTGAAGATCGGCGAGGTCGATGAAGCAAAAAAATTCTCGAAAAGCTGATGAAAGAAGCCGATACAAAAGAAGATACCGATAAATGACAGTTTTCTGACGGGCAGGCTTTTTGCCTGTCCGCAGAATGACCTGATGTAAAGGAGCGCTTGCTATGGACTTTTCAAACATTGACGGCGGCAGCATCGCCGGAGTTGTGGTGTGCGGGCTTATCCTGGTCATCGCTGCGGTAAGATTCATAATACATATCATCTCCAACAGAAAAGACAAGTAAAGGAGCCGTAAGCCAATGGATAAGCTGATAAAGTTCATTAAGACCGATATGGGGAAGCTCGTCGCAGCAGCAGCGGGGATAGCCCTGCTTCTGCTTATCATAAAAGCTGCGGCTCCCGGCTCGGTCAACATCTGTGTCAACAATGGTGATGACTGCGTTGTAAGCTTCAGAAAAGCCAAAAAGACCGCAAAGAAAAAACGTAAAAAGAACAAGAAAAATTGACCGAAAGGGACATCAACTATGAAAAAATCCGTTAGAAAAGCAGTTATAGCGGGCAACTGGAAAATGAACAAGACCCGCCCCGAGGCTAAAGCTCTGCTCGATGAGCTCAAGCCCCTCGTAAGCGATATCAAGAGCGTTGAGGTAGTCGCGTGCGTACCGTTCACGAACCTCGAAACTGCTCTCGAAGCAACAAAAGGCACAAACATCAAGGTAGGCGCACAGAACTGCCACTTCGAAAAGAGCGGCGCGTTCACGGGCGAGATATCCGCGGATATGCTCAAGGAAATGGGCGTTGAGTACGTTGTACTCGGACATTCCGAGCGCAGACAGTATTTCGCCGAAACGGACGAGACTGTGAACAAGCGCACAAAGGCTGCTCTCGCGGCAGGTCTGAAGCCGATAGTATGCGTCGGAGAGCTTCTCTGGGAGCGCGAATGCGGCATCACCGAGGAAGTTATCGCTCGTCAGATCAAGCTCGATTTCTATGATATCCCCGCAGATGATTTCGCAAAGTGCATCATCGCCTATGAACCGGTATGGGCTATCGGCACAGGCAAGACAGCTACAGCGGATCAGGCTGAGGAAGTCTGCTCCTTCATCCGCGCACAGCTCGCCAAGAAGTACGGTCAGGCTGTGGCAGATGCCGCGACTATCCAGTACGGCGGCTCCATGAACGCGAAGAACGCTGCCGAGCTGGTCGCAAAAGAGAACGTTGACGGCGGTCTTATCGGCGGTGCATCCCTCAAAGCTCCCGATTTCACCGAGATAGTCAAGGCTGCCGAGAATGGCTGATAACGCAGGAAAGACTGAACGCAAGCCTCACCGCAGCAAGGTGGGAAACCTGCTGTTCAACCTGTTCCTGTTCCTGCTGGACATCGCGCTGACACTGTTTTTGTTCCTCACACCGCTGTTTTCGGCGGGTGCGTACTGCAATTTCAGCATACATGAGTACGTTTTCGGCGTGCTGTATGTCATCGCGCGTGTCATCCTCACCATAGTGAAGCACAACAGGACAACGGATATCCTCTATCTGATACTGCGCATCATCGGCATAGCCGGGGCTGCGGTGTACTACGTCATGCTGTTCAACTTCGGCGACTATTTCAGCTGGTTCTATCCCGTCCGCAAGTCGGTATATATAGCTGGAAACTACACAGACGCGGCGTACTTCGATTTCCTGCCGGACAGCATCCCCGCAAAGGCGGACGATTACCGCATGACGTTCGTGCCGCCCACATCCGACAAGGATAAGCCCGAAAAGATAGAAGTGCGGTTCCGCACTGACAGCGCGGGGATAACGCAGATGCGTGAGACGGCTGCCGCAAAGGGCGGTGTCCTGAACGGCGGTATCGGTGCGCGTGCGGGCGAGTATCTCGCGGCAGGCGGCACAGATGGCGGCAAGGCTGATATTTACGGCATCGACACGGGCGACGGAAGATATGCGGCGTATGTCATAATCGGACAGACAGGCGACTGCGTGATACTGTGGTGTCAATAATAATTTTGAAAGGAAATAAATAATATGAGCATGAAACTTGTACTTATCCGCCACGGCGAAAGTGAGTGGAACAAGGAAAACAAATTCACCGGCTGGACAGACGTTGAGCTGTCCGAGAACGGTGTCGAGGAAGCAAAGAAGGGCGGCCGTGCCCTCAAAGAAGCAGGTTTTGACTTCGATATCTGCTACACCTCTTACCTCAAGAGAGCTATCCACACTCTCAACAACGTTCTTGCCGAAATGGACAGAGAGTGGCTCCCCGTTATCAAGGCATGGCAGCTCAATGAGCGTCACTACGGCGCTTTGCAGGGTCTCAACAAGTCCGAGACTGCCGCAAAGTACGGCGAGGAGCAGGTAAAGATCTGGAGAAGGTCTTTCGATGTTCCGCCTATGGCACTCACCGAGGACGATCCCCGCAACCCGCGCAAGGATCCCAAGTACAGAGATGTTGACCCGAAGCTCCTTCCCCTCCAGGAAAGCCTTAAAACAACTATCGAGCGTGCAGTTCCCTACTTCGAGCAGGAGATAAAGCCTAAGATGAAGGCGGGCAAGCGTGTGCTTATCGCCGCTCACGGCAACTCCCTCCGCGCACTCGTTAAGTATTTCGACAACATGAGCGATGCCGACATCATCAACGAGAACATACCCACAGCTATCCCGCTGGTATATGAGTTCGACGATGATTTCAAGGTCATCAGCAAGTCCTATCTCTGCGACCCCGAAGAGCTCAAGGCTAAAATGGCGGGCGTTGCCAATCAGGGCAAGGCTAAGTAAGATGATGCTCCCATAAAACGGGAGGTACTGCGCGTTCTACCCGCCTGCCAATGCTTTCTGTATCAGCAGGCGGTACAAAGGGCGTTCCGCGCCATACAGAACTTACCGTATTTCCTTTGGCAGCGCGGTCTCTCACGCTGCCGTTTTTTTGTATCCCCCCGCTCATCCGTCAAAGCATACGGACACATTTACCGGGATACTCAAAATGCTGTTCTGAGGGGATATCATGTATAAAGTAACCTTATTTTCAGATCATAATGGATGCGCAAAAGAGATCGGATGCGGTGCTGTTTACCCCCTTTCAATGACACAGGGCTTTCAAAGCGGAGATATATACACCGATGGAAAGGCGCTTCTTTTTCACCATGACTGCGGTTTTGCGTTTTTGTGCGGCAGCATCGGTGATGCTTTTCTGTACGATGTGTATTCCCTTATGAAAGAAGGCGGAAGACGGCTTGTTCTGTTTTCGGAGAAGGAATACATAACGCATTTTTTTGAGAAACTGCCGAATGTAAGTATAACCACGCGCTATTTTTATTCATATACCGGGCAGCCTGTTTCTGCCGTTAACAACTTATACACGGTAAAGAAAATAGACAGAGAAATGACAGATCATCTTGACGGGAAGATCACACCTTCATTTTCTTGGAACATCGATGCGTTTTTCCAAAAAGGCTTCGGATATGCTGTGATATGCGATAAAACACCTGTGTCATGGGCATTCTCCGCTGCTGTAAGCAGTGATGAGGTCGATATCGGTGTGGAAACTGCCGAAAAATTCAGAGGCAAAGGTCTTGCCAAAACAGCAGTGAATGAAATGATAAAAGCTGTGACCGCATCGGGAAAAAAGCCTGTATGGGCTTGTCACAGTCTTAACACCGGATCGCGGAAGCTTGCGGAAAGCACAGGCTTTATAAAAACAGCAGAATGTTCAGTAATGACCATAAAATGATATCGGCAAGCGCTCATATCACAGACGCTTTTTAGCTGTGGGACTTTGTTTGATCGGGATCTTGTTGAGGTAACTACATGAAAATAGAGCATATTGCAATGTATGTCAACGATATCGAACGGGTCAGAGATTTCTTTGTTAAGTATCTCGACGGAAAATCAAATGACGGATATCATAATCCACAAACAGATTTCCGTTCCTACTTCATATCTTTTGATAACGGTGCAAGACTGGTAATAATGAATAAACCCGACCTGATAGATGAAGAGAAATCTCCGGATCGTACAGGATTCATTCACATTGCGTTTTCAGTTGGAAGTAAAGATCGTGTTGATGAACTGACACAAATTTTACAGAATGACGGATATCATGTTGTGAGCGGTCCGCGAACTACCGGAGATGGATACTATGAAAGTTGTATTGTTGCAGTTGAAGGAAATCAAATAGAGATCACTGTTTGATAACGCCCGGTCACCTCAGAGTTCCAATGAAAACAATTGTCGTTCAGGCGTGCCGGATATATACCGTGCCAGCCATAATACATATAAGCTAAGAGATGCCGGACGTATCACATTAGGGAGGGCAATAAGACATGAGGAAATTCTACAATGATTATCTCGATTCCGGGATAAAGCCGGAAAGGAGCCTGTTCGTCGGCATAATATTTCTTGTCGTCGTGATAAGCGGTGTCTTCGGCTGGGTGTATGAATACATATTCTACTGGATAAACGGCGGCTTCGAAAAATTCTACTGGCGCGGAGGAAACTTCCTTCCGTGGATAAATATATATGCCTACGGCTCGCTGATGATATGGTTCCTGACACATAATCTGAGAAGAAAACCGCTGTTTGTATTTATCATTAGCTTTGTGTCCACCGGTATCCTTGAATTCTTCGCCGGACTTGGAGTATATCTTATCACCGGTCTTAAATACTGGGACTACGATACAGAGATACTCGGTTTCGGGAGCATTTACGGATTTGTGTGTCTGCGCAGCGTTACGGTATTCGGGATATTCGGGCTGATTCTCGTTTATGTCATGCTTCCGGGTATTTATTACCTTGCGGTGAAGCTTCCGAAGAAGGTTTTCATTGTCACAACCGTGATACTGTTCGTTATTTTTCTGGGAGACGATATATACAACCTCATTTTCGCAGATCTCTTCTCGCTTCCGAGCGCTCCGGATGTTTACCAGAGCATAGGCTTCAACTTCATGGACTATACGAGGTAGATCACACGGCGTCAGGAAAACGTGGTGACAAGCGAACGCGCTGTAAAAATAATGGGCACCTCTAAAAACCTCTTGCCGCCCATTCGCACCGCCCTAAAGCCGTCA
>CAMHBE010000070.1 GCA_946183095.1 uncultured Clostridia bacterium
GTCCGCAGCCCCAGCTTGTCGGAGAGGCGGCGCTGCCTGATTTTTTGTTCGCTCTGCTGCGGCAGCCTGCTGCAGCAGAGAACGAATGTAAGCGCATAAAGCAGCTCATAGAGATTTACCGTAAGCCAGAACAAAAGGAACAAATAGACAGTCGTTTGTTCGCTGATCATTCTGTTGACCGTATTTACAGTGCCCAAAACAGACAATGCTATAAGTGCTATGAACGGGAGCGTATACCACAGCCTCCAGCCGGTGCGGCCGCTTTTGTCTGTGACATTAAACTGCTTTTTGCGTATGCCTGCCGACTCGGCAAGCACCCCGGGCAGCAAAAACGGGAACATACAAAGCTCGTAGATATCGCTCCACCACGCGGAACGTATTCCGTTTGAAAAAAAGCGTATTCCGCACGCCGCCAGAAAATACATCGGCAGCCAGAACATAAGCATTTGCTTAAAGTCGCAGTTCATCACGGTTATGCCGAAGATGGAATACATGAGCGGCGCAAACAGATAAACAAGCTTTTTCAGCGGCGAGTACCAATACGATATAGCCGCAAGATAGCTCATTCTCTGAGAAAGGGTGAGCTTTGATGTGAACATCAGGTGAGTTTTTCGTCCTGCCTGGATACAGCCTCTTGCCCAGCGGTTCCTTTGCCGTATCATATCGGTAAGATTCTCGGGAGAAAGCCCGTACGCAAGCGGCGTGTCTATGGCAATACAGCGGTAGCCGTGCTTTTGTATCTCTATACCCGTCGCGAAGTCCTCTGTAAGGGTTTCTGTGATAAACCCGCCCGCGTCGTTGAGCGCCTTTCGTGACAGCAGTGTGTTAGAGCCGCCGAAAATTACCGCGTTGCAGCTGTTGCGCGCCGGCTCCAGCTCGAGGTAAAAGTAATCCTGCTCGTTCGGTATTATATCACCGGCACGAAAAGCCCGCTGGAACAGATCCTCGTTGCGGAAGCTCTGCGGCGTCTGCACAAAGCCTGTTTTGCCCGAGAGCTGCTGCTTTTTGTGCTTTCCGCTCTTTTCCATAAAATATGGAACTGTATTCATCAAGAACTGCGGCTCCGGGCACATATCCGCGTCAAACACAGCAACAAGCGGCGAGCTTGTTAAAGAAAGAGCGTGGTTCAGGTTGCCTGCCTTCGCGTCTGTTCTTTCTTTTCGCGAAATATACTCTGCTCCGAGCTTCTTCGCCATCTCTCGCATTTCGCCGCGGTTTGCGTCATCGCACAAATATATATGTACTCTTCCCTTGTACTGCATTGCAAGGCAGCCCGAAAGAGTTCGTTCAACAAGCTCCACCGGCTCTCCGCACGTCGGCACAAGCACATCTACCTCGGGCAGCTTAACGGCGGTTAATTCAGGCGGGGGCGGGCAAGGCTTTCGTCTGCCCTCAAGCATATAGTGAACTATCATTTCGCCCACGCCTATAAGCTCCGTAAGCAAGAGGACAAGCGCAAACACAATGTCAACAGGTCTGTGGTCAAGCGGCAAGGTCTTTCCTATACGCCACACAAGATACACTGCGGTAAATACGGCAAGCAAAAACAGATACAAGCGTTTTATGCCTGTTCTCATTCGGCTTTCCCCTCCATCTTTTCAAAGATCAGCTTGCCCACCTCGGTCAGGTCGCTTTCCTGCCATGAACCAAGCTTATTGCAGTCGGGGCGAAGAACCGAAAAAACCTCGTCTTTATTGCACAGTGACCACGCGCACCAGCTGATACCTTCCTCGTTTATATAGTCAGCAAAGCTTTCGGCTGTTTCAAGCTGAGGTTCGCCGTTTGTGTCTTTATCTATGCCCCATTCCGACACGATAACAGGCAGCCCCTCCCTTACGGCATTTTCCAGACCGGAAAAGCTCTTGTGCATTCCGGCGTAAAAATGGTAGGAATAAAGAATATTCTCCTGCTCAAAGGGCTCGTTGAGCGGCGAGCTTATGTCGTAAGAAAACTCCGGCGTACCGAGGATTATAACAGCCTGCGGCGAATATTGACGTATAACGGGGCAAATAGCGTAACCATACTTCTTTATGTCTTCCCACGAAACCCCGTTCGGCTCGTTGCACACCTCATACAGTATGGCGGGGTCGCCGGGATAACGGGAGGCAACGGCGTCAAAAAAGGTTATCGCTTTGTCAAGATATTTATTCGGGTCGCCGTCGTCGAGGATATGCCAATCAACTATGATGTACATATCCATAGCGCGGGCGTTTTCTATCGCCTGAAGCACCATGTTCATGTTGCTTTCCGGCTCGGACAAATACCCGCTGTCCGCCTCGGTATACATGGCGACTCTCATCACATTGCCGCCAGCTTCGCGCACAGACTTCATGGCGCCGGCATTTATATAATTGGGGTACCAGCCAATGCCGTGCGTGCTCATGCCGCGAAGCTGGAGCTTTTCTCCGCTTTCGTCAAGCAGTCTGCCGTTTTCGACCCTTAAACCGCCGTGTTCCTCCGGTCCGTCGTGTTCGTTCAGCCCGGCTTGCTCTTCGGGAGCGTTTTCGCAAGGCTCCGAGCTGTTATCGCTCACGTCCGAAGAAGCCGGCGCAGAATCGGATCCGGGGTCGGTCATACCTGACACCTCCGTGTTTTCTTTAGGAAAGGTACAGCTCGCGGTCACACAAAGCACCGAAAGAAAAAGCGGTATAAATAATGCAAGCTTCTTTTTGTTTATCATTAACAACACCTTGATGATCATTTGTACCCTATATTATACCATAATGTTCGGGGCAATATCAACTATTATTATAAATTTCGGGACGAGATTATTTCAGTGCCTCCTTAAGTATTTCCCACAAAAACAGTTGATTATCGCACGGGAAAATGGTATAATTAAATTTAATAATGCGGACTTTTAACACTCTCCTGTCCGCGGAAGAATAAGGAGGATCATTAAATGAAAGGAACAATCTGGAAAAAAGCCTTGGCGCTTGCGCTGGCGGCTGTGCTTGTAACGGGAGGCGTCCCGCTGCAGCCCATAGCCGAGCTGGTAGGGGAGCTGTCTCTTACGGCGAGCGCTGAGACTTGCTGCACTTGGGACGCCTCAACGCAAACGCTTACGCTTAAGGGGAATGTCGACAGAGACACGATAAAGTATTTCCCGTCACACAACAGCGTTACGGTACTCAAAGTAAACTGTGAACCGGGAACCAAATTCCCGGCTGATAGCTCGGAAATGTTCGCTAACTACTATTCCTCTTGTGAAGAGATAGACCTCAGCAATGCGAATACTTCCGCTGTAACAAATATGCACCGAATGTTTTATCTTTGTGAAAATTTGGAACAAGTTATTTTGTCGGACTCTTTTGATACAAGCAATGTAACGGATATGTCTGAAATGTTCTTCTTTTGCTGGCAACTGTCGCCGCCGGATTTCTCTAAGTTCGACACTCGCAAAGTAAAGAACATGGATGAAATGCTTATGTATTTAGGCGGCAGCAGAGAGACTGCTTTTGCGCTTGATCTGTCGGCGTTTAAGACGCCTGCCCTTGAAAGCGCAAACCAAATGCTGTTCCAAATGGAAAAAGTAAGCTCGCTGAACATCTCAAATATGGATCTTACAAAAGTCATAGAGAACGGCAATCTCGATAGAATGCTCAATTTTTCCAGTTCCCTTACCGAGCTGACTCTTGGACCTAAAACGCCCATTACGAATGAGATGTGTTTAAGTAATGCCACAGTAATAAGACAGGGCTGGGTCATCAAGGGTACGGATATCAAGGTTTCGCATGAAACCGGCTGTGCTGTTATCCATGCTCCGTCATCGCCGGAGACTTATACTTTTCAAAGATATACTGATGTTGCAAACTACAGCCTTGTCGATCCCAAAGCGGCGACCGCTGATACAGAAGGCAACATCGAGTATTACAATGGCGCTGACGGAAAGTGTTACGTTAAAAATGGTTCGGAGATGACAGCTGTCTCCGAAGACGATATTATGATACCGCCTGCCGGAACATATACGGTAACGTTTGACTCCAAGGGAGGCAGCAGTGTCACTTCTCAGACGTTTACTTACGACGGCGTTACACCGGGTCGTAAAAAAGTTGTAAAGCCTGCCGATCCCGCCAAAGGGTACGACACCTTCAAGGGCTGGTACACCGACGAGGGATACACGCAGAGCTATAATTTCGATACGCCTGTCGGCAGCAGCTTTGACCTCTACGCCAAATGGGATAAAAATACCGTCAAATTAACATTTGACGCGAACGGTCACGGCACAGCTCCTGATGCCCGGACGATAGAAATGGGCACCGCTCCTACGGAGCCTGACGCTCCGCAGGAACCGGGCTATTCGTTCGGCGGCTGGTTCACCGACAAGGACTGTACAAGCAGCTTTGATTTCTCCGCTCCGATGTTGGACAACGAGACGCTTTACGCCAAGTGGACGATAAATGAAGACGATTTCTCTGCTGACGGCGGTACATATACTATCAAAACGTCAGGCGGCTGGAACGTGTTCTGCGATCTGATCCTTGACAAAACTACTTATGACGGCTTCAAGGGTAAGACCGTCCTCCTCGACGATGATATCGAAATAACCAGAATGGCGGGAGTGGACGGCTGCGATTTCTGCGGTACATTCGACGGTCAGAAGCATACTATCACAGTTGATCTGACCGGTACAGCCGATTGCTGTGCTCCTTTCAGGTATTTTTACGGCGGTACCGATTCCGAACCCGTATGCGTCAAAAACCTTAAGGTCGATGGCACTGTCTCAACAGGTTATAAGTACGGCGCCGGTATAGTAGCAGCCTGCTCCGGCACAGTAAATATAACAAACTGCGAAAACTCTGTTGTTATCAAAAGCGCCAAATACGACGAAGGTTCGCACGGCGGCTTTGTGGGTTGTCAAAATAATGGAACACTCACCATTGAAGGCTGTATTTTTAAAGGAAAGCTGATCGGAACCACTGTAACAGTCAAATGCGGCGGCTTTGTGGGCTTAAAATACGGAACTGTAAAAATATTGAATTCCATCTATGCTCCCGCCGCTCTTGGTGAGGGCGAAACGGAAATCCACAGCAGCGGTAGCTACACATTCTCCTGCCCAAGCGCAGACGAAATAACCAACTGCTACTACACCCGTGCGCTTGGCACAGCGCAGGGCAATAAAGCTGTTGTTATAACCGCGGGCAGTCATGTATCACTTTCCGCAAGCGGTACGCCTACGAAGTATGACGTCAGCAATATCAACGTTTATGAAGCAAAGTTGGAAGTTAACGGAAACTTCTATACCTTGAGCGGACAAACGCTGACGCTCTCTCACGATAATATCGACGAACATCAATTCATAGGGTACACCTCGCAGTATGGTACGATCATCGGCAGCACATTCACCGCAGACTCAAACGATACCACAATAAACGCAGAATATTCCGGTGATGCTTTAACACATACCGTAACATGGAAAAACTACAACGGCACCGAGCTTGAAAAGAACGAGAACGTTATGGGCGGCACTGTGCCGGAATATAACGGTGAAATGCCCGAAAGGCCCGCTGACGATTATTACACATATACCTTCAGCGGTTGGGATCCCACGCCTGCTGCCGTTACACAGGACACTGAATACACGGCACAGTTTACACCGGCAGACAGGCTTTATACCGTAACATGGAATAACTACAATGGCTCAGAGCTTGAAAAAGACACGGACGCAAAATACGGCGACACACCGGAGTATAACGGCGAAACGCCCGTAAAGCCCGCGGACGAGTACTGCACCTATACGTTCGCAGGCTGGACGCCCAAGGTGTCGGCAGTAACGGGCGAAGCCGAATACATGGCAGCATACAAGGCTGTTCCGAAGTATCCCGTTGAGGCAACTACAAGCACCAAAGGCGGCAGTACGTGGTCAGCTCCTTATAATTGTTACTATAACGATCTAACGCCCAATAATACGCAGACGCTCTACACCTCGGAGCTGCTTCAAAACATTGACGGCTGCAAAATATGCTCGCTGAAATATTACGTTCGGAATGGCGAAGGAGAATGCGACGTAACGGGCTTGAAGATCTATATGCTTGAAACGGACGAAAGCTCTTTAACGGGTATCGTTGATGTTAAAAATAACGAGAACGCCGTTAAGGTGTTTGACGGCGATTACACGTTCTCTGCAAGCGGCGACTGCGTTATCGGTCTGACAGAGCCTTTTGTTTATAACGGCGGCAATCTGATAATATCTATGGAAAGCTCGCAGGCAGGCGAGAGTGGGGATATATGGTTCAGCAGCGATTACATGGACTACACTGCCAGTTATTTCCACTACGGGACGTGGACAGATAACAATCACTTCCTACCGCAGTGCACGTTCATCTGCGCCGACGAGCACAAGTACACCGTAACGTGGAAAAACGAAAACGGCGACGAGCTTGAAAAGGACGAAAACGTTATCGGCGGCAAAATGCCCGAGTATAACGGCAGTACGCCTACAAAGGAGCAGGATCAGCAGCATACATACACATTTGATAAGTGGTCGCCCGAGCTTTCACCCGTCAGGGCAGATATCACCTACACGGCACAGTTTACAGAATCGGTCAGACTTTATAAAATAACGTGGAAGAACTACGACGACTCTGAGCTTGAAACAGACAGCGTACCCTACGGCGAAACCCCGAGGTACACAGGCGAAGAGCCCGAAAAGCCCGACGACGATTTCTACAACTACAACTTCACGGGCTGGGACAAGGAGCCTGCCGAGGTTACCGGTGACGAAGAATACACCGCGGAATTTACGGCAGAGCCGAAAAATCAGCTTAAGCACACAGCGTGTGATACAACTGAGTATACTACATCTTATGCTCCGTATTACTCGGATTATAACGACTATTATCCGAACGAAACACAGACTCTGTACAGCAAAGAGCGCCTTTCAAATATCAAAAAGGGCAGTAAGATATACTCCCTTGCATTTTATATGGACGACAGCGAAAGCGTCAGCGGTCCGCTGACCGTCCCCGGAATGAAGGTGTATCTGCTTGAAACAGACGAAGAAGACTTAAACACTCCGGCGGATTACGAGAACGATCCCAACGCGGTAAAGGTTTTTGACAGCGACAAAACTATCGGCAGCACGGGGCTTACCATCGACTTCACAACTCCGTACACCTACAACGGCGGCAATCTCGTTATCGTTATCTGTAATTCCCGTGACGGCTGGTATAGAAATAAAGTCTTCTACGGTGATATCGGTGATGACAATCAGGTCTATTATAAACAAGGCTATAACGTAAATTATTCCGATATTATTCCGAAGTGTACATTCGGCTACGTTGACGAAAGCTACTATACCGTAACGTGGAAGAACGCCGACGGTACGGTGCTCGAAATTGACGAGAATGTTCCCGCAGGCAGTCTGCCAAAGTATGACAGCGAAGAACCCAATTGGCTCGAAGGTCGTGTGTTCCAGGGCTGGAAACCCTTTGTAACGTTTGTCAGCGCCAACACCACATACACGGCAGTTTACAACAGTGTTGTTACGTTCGACGAGGATAACGGAAACACGACAACGAAGAACGTGGATTACGGAGAAAAGGTAAGCTCCTATGTCCCCGAAAAGAACGGGTACGTATTTGCCGGTTGGTATCTCAGTGATGAAATGTTTGACTTCGGCACGGAGATCATACAGGATATCACCCTCACCGCACACTGGGTATCCGAGTCCGACGCAAAGAGGCTCACGCTCGGCGGAACGTACTTCAAGGGTGACCTTATAAACTTTGACAACCAGTATTTTGTGAGTGAGCCCGAGGCGGCCGACCCGGCAAACTACCTTGAATATGCGGTTGTTGGCGATTGGTACAGAAGAGATGACCGGTATTATGTATTCAATGATTATAAGGGTGACGAAATTCTCGAAATAACAAACGAGTATTACGGCGACAACGTTGACGTAGGCTTCAAGGTCGTTTCCGGTTACGGTACTGAAGAAGATCCGTATAAATTCGCGATCGTTCCGATCTCTCCGGGAACAAAGCACACGGTAACGTGGCTTGATTCCGACGGCTCAACAGTCCTCGCAGCCGACAGCGTCGTCTGGGGCGATGTCCCCGTGTTTAACGGAGATATTGATATCCCTGAGGACAAA
>CAMHBE010000071.1 GCA_946183095.1 uncultured Clostridia bacterium
AGAGAACTACTGCAATGTTACCGGGCTTGAATCGGGAACTACCTACAAATTCAAAGTAGCGGCACTTGTCAAGTCCGGCAGTTCTTACAAGGTACAGACAATATCCTCAAAACTATCGGTAAAGACCGACAAAGAAGATCTTCTCGAAGCGCCGAAAAACATCAAGGCAACAACAGCCGAGACCTCGATCAAATTAAGCTGGGACGAAGTCGAACTTGCCGATGCTTACCGCGTATATAAGTATAACAGCAGCACTGGAAAATATGAATCGTATAAAAGTATTTCCGGAACAAGCTGCACCGTCAAAAATCTGAGCAGCGGCACAAAATATAAATTCAAGATAGTCGCATTGGTCAAAAACGGAAGCAAGTATAAGGAACAGACCTATTCGGGGGCGGTATCTGTTTCTACAAAAGCCTCGGCAATGAGGACTACACCGGGTAAATTTGAAACGCCCGATTTCGGGGCTAAGAGTTCTACAGTGCTGAAAAATTGCGGGATCGCCAATTATACTTTATCAAGCACTTCAACATCAAGTCAGAAAATATATGCAGGAGATGTACTCTTTGCGGGATATAAAAGCAGGTTGATGTTAATGTTCAGTTCTAAAGACCAGTTACAAGGCTACAGTTTAGCTATCCCTATGTCGTATAGCGACTACTCCACGATTCTTTCATTGTGCAAAGAGTCATGGGGAAGCGATTATACGCTGGATTATTCAAGCGATTATGATCTTGAGTATAAGTGGTTTTTCAGAAACTCAGGCATTTTGGTAACATATGATAGTGATTATAAGACCGCTAAATTAATAGCAGTATCGACCAAATACTGATAAACGCCCCCGGCACACCCGAAAAAGGTGTGCCGTTTTTTTCGTTGACAAACCCACCAAGTTAATGTATAATATTATAAAAAGTGAGGCGATAGAATGTCAATATTCCGTAAAAGGGAAGAAAACGGCGACATATACATAGACGTATATGACCCGGACGAAGAATACGACCTGATGCTGGAAAGCGCGCTGTACGTCGAAGCACAGCCGCTGAAAGACACATCGTTCACATTTTATCCGCGCGACATCTACCGTCTCGACACCAATGCGCTGCTGGAGAGCATCGAGGAGCTGCCATACGAGTTCAGGTGCTACTACGACACCAGACGGGCGTTTGCGAAGTCGCTTGAAAAGTGCCGCGAGGAGGTCGTGGGATTTGTGAGCTACAAAGGCGGCAGGAGCGCGTCCGACAGCCACACGTTCGAGTATGACGGGCGCAGAGTGACGATAGATATAACGGTCGGCAAGGAGTCCGACACATCGCCGTATTCATTCACGGCGGAGATACACGTTTCGTAAGGAGGACGACATGATAAGAACAGCACCGATATTCAGTGACAGCATGGTATTGCAGAAAGGTAAGAACATCAGCGTTTTCGGAACGGGAGCTGACGCAGAGACAGTGACGGTAACTCTCGGCGGCGATACTGCCGTAGCTAAAGTGCGCGGCGGGGAATGGCTCGCGGTACTGCCGGCGCGTGAGGAATACGGCGAGGGGCTGGAAATGACTGTCACGGGCGAGGGGTATTCCCGCACGTTCCGGGATATAGCGATAGGTGAGGTATGGCTCGCGGGCGGTCAGTCGAACATGGAATACGAGCTGCGCAGCTGCACCACCGGCGAGGAGCATCTTGCCCATGACAAGCCGGAGGTGAGGTTCTACTACACGCCGAAGATAGTCAGGGGAGAACCCGACTACGAAGCAAAGATGCAGAACACGGGCTGGAGCAGGTTCGAGGGCGAAAGTCCGAGGTACTGGTCGGCGGTGGGGTACATTTTCGCGAAGGAGCTTTCCGAGCGGCTGGGATGCACGGTAGGCGTGATAGGCTGCAACTGGGGCGGCACGAAAGCCTGCCACTGGATGAGTGAGGAGAGCCTGTGCGCAGACAGTGATATGCGGCACGATTATGACGCGTATATGAAGAATATAGAGGGAAAGACCGAGGAGCAGCTCACCGCTGAGTGGCGGGAATATGAGGATTACAACAACGAGTGGGAGAAGCGCAAGGGCGAGTATTACGCGAACACTCCCGATCCGAGCTGGGACGAGTGTCTGAAGGTGTGCGGCGAGTGCAGATATCCGGGACCGCTGCTGCCGCTCAATCCCATGCGCCCGATGTCGCTTTACGAGAGCATGGTGAAGCGCGTATGCCCCTACACGCTCGCGGGATTTCTGTATTATCAGGGCGAGAGCGACGACAGCGACCCCGAGCCGTATTACAAGCTTCTGCGCGGGCTTATCGACCTCTGGCGCACGGACTGGGGCGACAGCGAACTGCCGTTTCTGATAGTGCAGCTGCCGATGCACCTGTACAGCGGAGATACCGACCGCAAGAACTGGTGTATCATCAGGGAGGCGCAGGACAAAGCCTACAGGACGATACGGAACACCGGGCTTGCGGTAGCGATAGACTGCGGCGAAGAAAACGAGATACACCCCCACGACAAAGAGCAGGTAGCTCACAGGCTGTGCGAACAGGCGCTCTATGTGGCGTATGGGGACAAGAACGAGTCGTACAACGCGCCGATGTTCGGCTCTGCGATAATGCGCGGCGACACGGCGGAGATAAAGGTGAAAACATCTTCGCCGCTCGGAAGAAGGTGCAGGTATTCAGGCTTTGAGCTTGCCGGAGAGGACGGCATCTACAAACCTGCGGAATGTCACATAGACAGGAACGTCATATATGTGAAGTCTGCGGAAGTTTCCGCACCTCAGCACGTCCGCTATCTCTGGACGAACTATGCCGCCGACATCCCGATCTACAACGCCGCAGGTCTCCCGTTAGCCCCGTTCAGAGCGTGAGAGCGGTCGCTGCCGCTTGAGAGGGGCGAGAGGTCGCTGCCGCTTGAGATTTTTGTCCTTCGCGGACGGCGCCACGCGACGGCGTGGACCGAATACGCCGCAATAATGCCGCAAAGGCTTGCAACCGGGCAATATGCGGCGCGCTCCTATACAGACAGTGCAGGCGTACAAACATGATGCTTCCTGCGGGAACAGCTGCTTTGTGTACACGAAAAACGAAGGTCTGATTTTCAAAAATTTTCATATAATATTCCGCTCGTTTCGGCAGACAATAACAGCGGTCGGTGAAAGTACCGGCTTGTAAGACGAAACGGAGGATCATTATGAAAAGTAAATTTACGGCAGTTCTTGCCGCTGCATATATCGCCTCTGTAATGAGCTTCGCCGCATACGCTTCCGGCAACGAAGGTGTCGCAGGTGCGGTGGAAGATGCCGGAGAAGGCGCAGGCGGTGTCATAGACAGCATAGGCGACGGTATAGAGGATGTTGCCGACGGTATCGGAAACGCCGCGGATGATGTTCTCGACGGCGCGGGTAATGCGGTCGAAAACGTAACGGGCGGCGATGAAGAAGCCAATGGCGGCGAAGATGCCGATGACGACGAAGATGCCGATGACGACGAGGAACCCCTCGGTGAGATAGCCGATGTAACGGATGATGACGATGTGCCCGATGTGGACGAAGAGGACGGGGAAGTTCCCGAAGACAACCCCACCTACGGTAAGGACGATATGTACGAAGCCGAGGTCGATGCAGACAAGAACGATATCGACCCCAACCCCGCTACCGGCGACCTCTCGCTCATGACAGCGGCAGCGTTCGCGGGCGTGGCGGCAGGTATAGCGTACCTCACCAAGAAAAGCCGCATGGATGAATGAATGACAGAAACTGTATGGTAAATGACAGGACGAGCTTATCGTTTACCGTGACCGATATACCGCATGGGGAGACCTGTGCGGTATATTTGTTTTCTGAAAATTTTGTATTTTTTTATAAACTGGTTGATTTTTTTATGAAAATATGTTATTATATGGTTTTTGATATCCGACTGGATCGGATGAAAGGAGTACAGCTATGGCAAAAAGATGTCCAAAATGCGGAAATTTCCTTATGGATGATGAGCGGTTCTGCACAAAGTGCGGAGAAAACGTGACCGATGCTGCTGTTGACACGGACGGCGGATATAAAACGGTGACAGATGATCCGGGATACGCGAACGGAGCCGGCTACGGTGCGGCGCAGTATCAGCAGCAGCCGCAGTATCAGCAGCCGCAGTACGGTCAGCAGCAGCAATACAACTATGCGCCGCAGCCCGCGCAGCAGGAGCCGGAGATGTCGGTAGGCAGCTGGGTCGGCACGATAATAGTCACAACATTTTTCGGGATCATCAGCATTATCCTGCTGTTCGTGTGGGGGTTCGGCAGCTCCGGACCCGAGAGCAGACGCAGATACTGCAAAGCGATGCTGATAGTCGATCTGATATCTATCATTGTCGGCGTGGTAATGATACTTGTCTTTTCAGCGGTGCTTGTTGGTTTTGTACATGAATTCAGTTCGCAGATCGTACAGTTCTTCAGAGATATCGGTATTGATGTCCAGATGGCAGCTACTTCTATCGGAAATCTGTTCATGATGTGAGCGTGATACAGTGGAATTTGCAAGACTTACGATAGTTACCGGGCATTACGGCGCGGGAAAGACGAATTTCTGCGTGAACGCGGCGCTTGATATCGCGGCATCCGGCAGGGAATGCACCGTCATAGACCTCGATATTGTGAACCCGTATTTCCGCACAGCCGATTTCGGGGAACTTTTCGCGGAAAAAGGCATAAAGCTGCTGAACCCCGTTTACGCAAACACCAATCTCGACATACCGTCGCTGAATATCCCGCTTGAAAGCATACTTGCGGGCGGCGGGCACGTTGTGATAGATGTCGGCGGAGACGACGAGGGCGCAAAGGCTCTCGGACGATACTCTGAGATAATACGCGGGTTTGCCGACAGGGAAATGCTTTATGTGATAAACCGTTACCGCTATCTTACAAAGGAAGCGGCAGACGCGGCAGTGCTGATGCGGGAGATAGAGCTGTCTTCGCAGCTTGTCTGCACCGGTATCGTGAACAATTCCTCACTCGGAGCCGAAACGGCATCCGATACGGTGCGGGAGTCTCTCGCGTTCGCGGAGGAGGTATCGAAGCTCACAGGACTGCCGATACGCGCGACCTGTGCGGCAGAGGGCTGTATGCCGGAGAATGCCCCGGAGCCTTACATCGTCAGAAGATATGTCAGGAATTTATGGGAGAGATAATACAAACACTAAATGTCAGAAAACAGCTTTTGACAGACATAGCACCTATCATAAAAATAATATTTGGGTGCAGCGTCACGCTGCCGCAAGTCCGGAGCGCGCAAAGCTGTATGAATAGAAAGGAAGGGTCTAAATGCAGAAAATGACAGTTGAATTCGACCGCTGCAAGGGCTGCGGGCTGTGTGTGACAGCCTGTCCCAAGAAGATAGTCGAGATCCAACAGGAAAAGCTCAACAAGAAGGGCTATTACACAGCTCACTGCATCGACAACGACGCTTGCATAGCGTGTGCGATGTGTGCTATGATGTGCCCGGACTGCGCTATCACAATTACGGCGGGAGGTAAGGACAATGGCTGAGAAAAGCTTGATGAAAGGTAACGAAGCGCTTGCGGAAGCGGCACTGCGCGCAGGATGCAAATGCTTCTTCGGCTATCCGATCACTCCCCAGACGGAGATCGCGGCATACCTCTCAAAGAGAATGCCGAAGGTCGGCGGAGTTTTCTTGCAGGCGGAGAGTGAAGTCGCGGCTATCAACATGGTCTATGGCTGCGCGGGTTCCGGCATCCGCTGCATGACATCGTCCTCCTCGCCCGGAATATCCCTCAAATCAGAAGGTATCTCCTACATCGCGGGTGCGGATCTTCCTTGCGTCATCATCGACGTAATGCGCGGAGGTCCCGGTCTCGGCGGCATCCAGCCCTCACAGGCGGACTACTACCAGATCACAAAGGGCGTAGGACACGGCGACTATCACATTATCGTTCTTGCACCCTCTACAGTGCAGGAAATGGCTGACTGCGTAACAAAGGCGTTCGACCTTGCCGACAAGTACAGGATGCCGGCAGTAGTTCTGGCGGACGGTCTGCTCGGTCAGATGATGGAACCGGTAGCGTTCGACGATGCCGAGATAGTCATGTCAGACGCATCGGAAAAGCCTTGGGCTGCAAACGGTCACGGAAACAAGAGAAAGCACAACATAATCAATTCGCTGTATCTTCAGGCTCCCGAGCTCGAACAGACTATCCGCGACAGATACGAGAGATACAAGAAGATCGAGGCGGAGGAGACCCGCGCGGTCGCCGATTACTGTGACGATGCGGAGATCGTTGTCGTTGCATACGGCTCCACAGCGAGACTTGCAAAATCCGCAGTTGATGAAGCGAGAAAACAGGGTATCAAGGCGGGCGTGTTCAGACCGGTAACGCTCTATCCTTTCCCGGTAAAGGAACTGAACGAAGCGGTAAAGAGCGCGAAGAAGGTACTCACCGTCGAGATGAGCATGGGTCAGATGGTCGATGATGTAAAGCTCGCGATCAACTGCTCCAGACCGGTCGAGTTCTTCGGCAGAACGGGCGGAGTTATCCCCGCGCCGAACGAGATACTCACAAAGATAAAGGAAATGATCGGAGGTAATGAATAATGCCGGATTTTAAAAGACCTCACGCCCTCACGGACGTGTATCTGCATTACTGCCCCGGCTGCACGCACGGTATAGTACACCGTCTCGTTGCCGAGGTCATTGATGAAATGGAGATAGAGGGCGATACCATAGGCGTATGCCCCGTAGGATGCTCCGTTATGGCTTATGACTACTTCAACTGCGATATGATGGAGGCTTCCCACGGACGTGCTCCCGCTGTTGCAACAGGCATAAAGCGTGCGAACCCCGACAAGTTCGTATTCACATATCAGGGTGACGGCGACCTTGCCGCTATCGGCACCGCCGAGACGGTCCACGCAGCCACACGCGGCGAGAACATCACCGTTATCTTCATCAACAACACAACATACGGCATGACAGGCGGTCAGATGGCTCCGACAACACTGCCGGGTCAGATAACACAGACCACGCCTTACGGAAGAAACACCGATATCGAGGGATTTCCGGTAAAGATGTGCGAGATGCTCTCACAGCTCGACGGCGTTGCGCTGGCACAGAGAGTCACCGTTATCGACCCCGCGAATATCCGCAAGGCTAAGGCTGCTATCCGAAAGGGCTTTGAGTATCAGAAGAACAAGCAGGGCTTCTCGATCATAGAAGTTCTTTCCACCTGCCCGACCAACTGGGGCATGACACCGGTTCAGGCTGTGGAGCGTCTCAAGAACGACATGATGACGTACTACCCGCTGGGCGTTTACAAAGACGGCGCGGTGCGCAATAAGGAGGGAGCTTGACATGACTAACGAATTTCTTCTTGCAGGCTTCGGCGGACAGGGCATACTGTTCGCGGGCAAGCTCCTCGCTTATGTCGGACTTTATGCCGGCAAGGAAGTATCGTGGCTGCCGTCATACGGTCCCGAGATGCGCGGCGGTACCTGCAACTGCTCGGTAACGGTCAGCGACCTGCCGATAGGTTCTCCGCTGATCCTTGAGCCCACGCAGCTGCTCGTTATGAACACACCGTCTTTTGACAAGTTCATAGGTTCCGTAAAGCCCGGCGGCATGGCGTTCATCGACAGCACGCTGGTCGAGGGAACTTCCGACCGCGCTGATATCAGGTGCTTCTATGTTCCCGCCACCGGTCTTGCAAACGAGAACGGTCTTAAAGGCATGGCAAACATCATCCTCGCCGGAAAGCTGCTCAAAGAGATAGGACTTACCGACGAAGCCGTTATCGAAAAGGCTATGAAGAAGTGCATACCTCCCAAAAAGGCCGATAAGCTGGAATCCAACATGAAGGCTCTGAAGATCGGCATGGACTATAACGGATAAGACGACATATCTGTAAAACGGAGCGCACGGGCGCATTGCCTATGCGCTCCTGTTGATAGATGAACGGATAAAGGGGGACGGGTGTCTTGTGTACCCGGAGCCTCTCCCTTATTGAATAAAATATGATAATGAGCAGTACAGAGGTG
>CAMHBE010000072.1 GCA_946183095.1 uncultured Clostridia bacterium
TACTGAGCTGGATTGTTCCGACAATCAGCTTACAAGCCTTGATGTAAGCAATAATACCAAGCTTACAACATTTAAATGCGATGACAACAAATATGATATAGGCGCTGTTCCCGACAGTTTCGTTCTCTCGGATCTCCCCGGAAAATTCGACCCGGCAAAGGCTTCAGAGTGGAGCGGCGCGGCTTACGACAGCACGACCGGGACCCTCAAAAACATCACAGGTGATGAAGTGACCTATACCTATGATTGCGGGCAGGATAAATCAGCGAAGTTCACACTGACGATTAACAATGATACTCCCGAAAAGCAAGTACAGTCTATAACGATCAACGCCCCCATGCCTGCGCCGAAATTCTATACCGGTGATGATTTCGACCCCACGGGCTACACCATCATAGTAACATACGACGATAATTCTACAGAGGTCATCGACCTGACAGCGGAAATGTGCAGCGGCTTTGACAGCACGACGGCAGGCACAAAGACGATAACCGTTACCTACGAGGGCAAGACAGCAACATTTGAAGTGACCGTCGAAGAAAAGCACGTTATCGACGAGGGAACAGTTCTTGAAGTAGGCGCAGACAAGGACTGCAAGACCATAGGCGAAGCGGTCGCAAAGATAAACGCCGACGCAAAGGCAAAGAAGCTCGGAAAACTGTACACCATAAAGTTCAGCGGTGAGATGAATGAAACGAAAGCGCTTTCACTCCCCGACACGACCGTGTGGCTGAAAGCCGCAACCAAGTCCGTCATCACCGTCCCCTCAATAACAGCAAAGGGCAGCCTGATGCTTGAAAACGTAACAGTCAATAGCAAAAAGGGCGCGGCGGCAGTTACCGTCAAGAAAGCATTCACGGCTGATAATTCCAAATTCGGCAAGACGACAGTTACCGGTCATGCGGACATTTCCGGCTGCATTATAAACGGGGCATTGACACTTAAGGAAAAGACCGGCGAAACGAAGCTGACGAACGTTACAGTCAAGGGCAAGGCGGCTGTGGCGAACACAGCGACCCTCGACAGCTGCAAAATGGGCGCGCTCACCGCAAAGGGAGTTCTTACGGTCAATGGCGGCGAATACGAGTCGATAACAGTTTCCGCAAAAACAGGCGCAACAACGCTCAACGGCGAAATAAAGATAGCGAAGAACCTGACAGTTTCCAACGATCTCGTGATCGACGGAAACAGCGAGGTCGGCGGCAAGTTCACCGCAAAGGCAGCGCTGAGCATCAACGGCTTTATTGTCAAGAACGGAAAGTAACTGCACAAAAGCGAAAATTTTAAAAAAACCCTTTACAAATCCGAAAAAATGTGCTATAATATCAAAGTTACCGTGATATCGCGGTAAGAACGCACATGACTCGGCTCTGCGGTGTAAGCTCCGAAACGGAGAGAATACCCTCCCTCGGCTGTGTTATGCGCACAGAATAATTTGTAAAGGGGTGTATGTGCCATGATGCTCAAAGAAGAAAAGACAGCGATAATCGAGGCTAACCGTCTCAGCGAGAACGATACCGGTTCACCGGAAGTCCAGATAGCTATCCTCACAAAGCGTATCGCAGATCTTACCGAACATCTGAAAAACCACAAGCAGGATCATCATTCCAGACGCGGTCTTTTCAAAATGGTCGGCAGAAGACGTAATCTTCTCAACTACCTTCAGAAGAAGGACATCGAGCGCTACCGTGCAATTATCGCAAAGCTCGGTATCCGTAAGTAAAAAAGCATTCCGGGTAGGGCAAGTTTTTTTGCTCTGCCCGTTTGCCGATTTACCGGAAAACGTGACCCGAAGAGCGTACAGATAATTTAGCATTAAATTGAGTGCAGGCGGACGCTCCCGCACCGAATTTAGTGCTGAATCTGTACCTCTTTAATAATCACTGTTCACAACTTAAGCGACAAATGAAGTTTCACGTTTATGTCTCCACGCCGGAAACGGGGAGACATAAACAAGAATGTTCGTTAAATTGTAGATAGTGCTAAAAAACAGTATTGACAAAGGAGAATACAGATGTTTGAAAATTACAGGACGTTCAAAACAACATTCGCCGGCAGAGAACTCATGGTCGAGACAGGAAAGGTCTGCGGACTTGCAAACGGTTCATGCTGGGTGCATTACGGCGAGACCGTGGTAATGGTAAACGTTGCCGCAAGTCCGAAACCCCGCGAAGGCGTGGATTTCTTCCCGCTTTCCGTTGATTACGAGGAAAAGCTCTACGCTGTGGGCAAGATACCCGGCGGCTACCTCAAAAGAGAGGGCAGACCCAGCGAGAAGGCGATACTCACTTCCCGTGTCGTTGACCGCCCCATGCGCCCGCTCTTCCCGAAGGATATGCGCAATGACGTTGCTATCACGATGACAGTCCTCGCGGTGGATCCCGAGACACAGCCGGAGATACTCTCCATGATAGGCGCATCCATTGCGGTAAGCATATCCGATATCCCGTGGAACGGACCTATCGGCGGCATTTCCGTAGGTCTTGTTGACGGTGAGATAGTGCTCATGCCCGACGCGGAGCAGAGAGCAAAGTCCGACCTCCAGCTCACCGTTGCGTCCAGCGAAAAGAAGGTCGTAATGATCGAAGCGGGCGCGAACGAGATTGACGACGACACCATGCTCAAAGCTATCATGGCAGGTCATGAGGAGATCAACCGTTCGCTGATACCCTTTATCAAGGATATACAGGCACAGATCGGCAAGCCGAAGTTCGAGTTCCCGTCAATGGAGATCGACCACGACTTCCTCGACAAGCTGCTCGAAGAATACGGCGAGAAGGTGAAGTACGCCCTCGATACCGACGACAAGAATATCCGTGAAGCGCGTCTCCAGCCTATCAAGGATGCTATCCACGAGGAATTTGACCCCGTTTATCCCGATCAGGCTGCTATGATCGACGAGGCTATATATAAACTCCAGAAAGTTATCGTTCGCCGCTGGCTGCTTGACGAGCAGAAGCGTGTTGACGGCAGAAAAATGGATCAGATGCGTCCTCTTGCTGCGGAAGTCGGACTTCTGCCGAGAGTACACGGTTCGGGTCTGTTCACACGCGGTCAGACGCAGGTGCTCACAGTTGCAACGCTCGGTCCCATGAGTGATTCCCAGCGCCTTGAAGGTCTCGACGATGAGGATACGAAGCGCTATATGCACCACTACAACTTCCCGGCATACTCCGTCGGCGAAACAAAGGCGAGCAGAGGTCCCGGAAGACGTGAGATCGGTCATGGCGCACTTGCACAGAGAGCGCTCGAACCCGTGCTCCCCAGCGTTGACGAGTTCCCCTATGCGATAAGACTTGTATCGGAAGTCCTCTCTTCAAACGGTTCCACATCGCAGGCTTCTATCTGCGGTTCCACACTTGCGCTCATGGATGCCGGCGTACCGATAAAGTCGCCTGTTGCGGGTATCTCCTGCGGACTTATCACCGAGGGCGACCGCTGGATGACAATGGTCGATATACAGGGTCTCGAAGACTTCTACGGAGATATGGACTTCAAGGTCGGCGGTACTCATAAGGGTATCACCGCTATACAGATGGATCTGAAGATCGACGGACTTACTCCCGAGATCATCAAGGATGCGTTTGCAAAAACACACAAGGCTCGCGACTATATACTTGATGAGGTAATCCTCAAGGCTATCCCCGCTCCCCGCGAGACTGTAAACAAGTACGCGCCCAAGATGATGAGCATGAAGGTGCCGGTAGAGAAGATCAGAGACGTTATCGGAACAGGCGGAAAGGTGATACAGAAGCTCTGCGCTGACTTCGACGTTAAGGTCGATATCGACGAAGAGGGCAACGTATTCATCTGCGGCAGTGACCTCGACAAGGCAAATGCCTGCATAGACACTATCAAGTCGATAGTTACCGACCCCGAGATCGGCGCTATCTACAAGGGCAGGGTCGTTCGTGTCAAGGAGTTCGGCGCGTTCGTTGAGTTCGCTCCCGGCAAGGAGGGCATGGTCCACATCTCCGAGCTTGAAAACAGACGCGTTGAAAAGGTCGAGGATGTCTGCGATGTCGGCGACCAGATCATCGTAAAGATCATCAAGATAGATAATCAGGGCAAGATCGGACTTTCCAGAAAGGCTGCTCTTGCGGATATCGAAGCAAAGAAGAACGCCCAGAAATAATCATAAAGGCTATGTCGCCCCGTATCGGGATTCCGGTGCGGGGCGTTCCTGTGTCCTGTGCTCCCGCGGCGATGTGCAACGGTATAAACTTTTTGGCAATTTTGCACAAATCAATAAAAAAAGGTTGCAATCCAATCAATAATATGTTATAATATAAATGGATAAATATGATATATTACCTGTCGGATCTGCATTATAAAGCCGGTCATTGTTCATATAGAATGCCCGAGGCGGGACGGCAGGATCGTCAGTGGTTTGTTTGCGGCTCTCTGCCGCTGTATGGTTTTACGGAAAGGAGGGGATGAGTATGAAAGAGCTTAGAGTTGAAGCCACGATAGAGAATTTATCGAAGGTGTTTATGTTCCTTCAGGAGTCTCTTGAAAAGTGTGATTGTCCTGCCAAAACAAAGCGTCAGATAAAGCTTTGCGTGGAAGAGATATTCATGAACATTACTCATTATGCCTATAATCCGCATACAGGTCCCGCGAAGATATCGGTAGATATGGTGGGCGGAGACGACCCGACCAGGATCGTGATTTCGTTTGCCGATGAGGGCAAGCCTTATGACCCGCTCCAGACCGTTGAACCGGATCTTGAAGCCGATATCGACGACAGACAGATAGGCGGTCTCGGTGTTTTCCTTGTTAAAACTACGATGGATAACGTTGAGTATGAGCATAAGGATGGACAGAATGTCCTGACCATCGAAAAAAGTCTCGATGAAAGAGCAAGTTAATTTTGTAAAGATAGGAGAAATTGCATCATGAATTTTACAAAATCTCAGGATGGAAATACACTGACAGTCGAGCTTGTCGGAGAGGTCGATTCAATGAATACCCCGGAACTTGAGGAAAGACTGCTCAAGGAGACAGAAGGTATAACCGAACTTATTTTCGATCTGAAAGGTCTTGAGTACATATCTTCCGCCGGGCTCAGAGTGCTTCTTACCATGCAGAAGATGATGAAGACGCAGGGCTCTATGGTCATAAAGAATACCAACGATGAAGTCATGGATATATTCAAAGTGACGGGATTCGTGAGACTTCTCCACCTCGAATGAAAAATTATCCTGCCGCGTGATGTGCGGCAGAATGCTCTTTTATGCAAAAAACGATATTGCAGAAAATGACCCGCAGAACAGGATAGTCTGCGGGTCTTGTGTTTGTTCCAATAATGTTCTTCATCGAAACACGACATGATAATTTTTGTACTTTTCTCCGCTTCCGGCAGGGGAAAGCACAGAACTGTCATTGATGAAAACACAGAAATCTATGTCGTTTACTTTTTTAGCAGTGTTTATGATGATTTTCGGCATCGAAAGATAACGGCTCATCTGTTGAAGCGTTGGAGGAACTGCTGTACGCGCTCCGAGGCGTCCTCGCCGAACAAATGATCGGGGGTGCCCTGATCCACGATATCGCCGCCCTCCATGAACACTACTTTATCGGCAACGTCATGCGCGAACGACATCTCATGTGTAACGATGACCATGGTCATGCCGACAGCCGCAAGGTTCCTGATAACGTTGAGTATCTCGCCGGTGAGTTCCGGGTCAAGCGCGGAGGTGGGCTCGTCGAAGAACAGTATCTCGGGGTCGAGCGCGAGTGCTCTTGCGATGGAGACACGCTGCTGCTGTCCGCCGGAAAGTTCGCAGGGATAAGCCGACGCTTTTGTTTCCAGCCCCATTTTTTCAAGCAGGCGCATGGCGTTCTCTTTTGCGTCCTTCCTGTTTCGTTTCAGCACGCACACCTGCGCTTCGGTGATGTTGCGAAGTACGGTCATGTGCGGAAAGAGGTTGAAGTTCTGGAACACGAGCCCCATTCTGAGCCTTATGCTGTGGAGCTTTTTTGCATCCGCGAACACTGCCCGTCCTCTTTGGTCCGTGTGCATCAGATCTTCGCCGAATACGGTGATAGTACCGCTGTCGGCTCTTTCGAGCTGGTTTATGCAGCGCAGGAGCGTGGATTTGCCGCTTCCGGAGGGTCCGATGACTGCTACGACTTCGCCTTTCCCTACGGTGAGATCAACGCCCTTGAGCACGTCGAGCTTATCGTAGCTTTTTTTAAGTTTGCTGACTTCGAGCATTCTCTCACCATCCTTACTTGTAGTAGTTCAGCTTCTTTTCGATGATGTTGAACAGCAGGGTGAGCACCATTGCAAAGGCAAAATAGAACAGACCTGCCATGAACAGCGGCAGCAGTGACGCATAGGTAGGCACCTGCTTTTTAGCGATGTACATTATCTCCATGTATGGTATCGCCGACGCGAGGGATGTGTCCTTGACGAGGGTGATTATCTCGTTCGAGCAGGCGGGCGTGACCCTTTTTATCACCTGCGGGAGCACGATCCTGAAAAACGTCTGTAACCTGCCGAAACCGAGTGCGCTTGCGGCTTCATACTGACCTTTCGGTATGGATTCGATGCCGCCGCGGAAAATCTCCGCGAAGTACGCCGCATAGTTCAGAACGAACGCTATCAGCATCATGTTGAATGTGTAGCTTTCACTGCGTATGTCGATGCCGCCGAGCAGGTCGCGCAGGAAGCCCGGGCATATATCGCTCTTCACGATGTTCGGCACCGAATACTGCGCGACAATGAGCTGGAGCAGCAGAGGAGTCCCGCGCATTATAAGGATATAGAGGTTCGTGAGCCACGAGACCGGCTTGAATCTGCACATTTTCAGCTGTGCGACCAACATACCGAGCGGTATCGAGAAGATCAGCGTATATGCGAAGATCTTCATTGTCGGAACCGCGTATTGCAGCATCAGTCCGAACAGCGTTCCTATCTGTTCACTTGTCATGATCTACCTGTCTTCCGCATTCCGGGCTTTACTTTACTGTGGTAACGTCGCTGCCGAACCACTTTGTCGATATCTCGGCGAGCTTTCCGTCAGCCTTCATGGCGCTGAGTGTTTCCTGCACCTTGTCGCGCAGAGCCTTATCGGCTTTTCTGAATCCGATCGCGTACTCCTCAGATTCGAGGCTGCCTGGAAGAACGAAATAATCCTTGTTGTTTTCCGCAATGAAGTAGTATGCTACCACTGAATCGAGGAACACGGCATCGGAAAATCCGAGTTCCATCTGGTTGAGCAGGGTAACGTTGTCTTCAAGGGGAGTAGCGGTGATATTTTCGTAGAGATCTGAGGCTTCGAGTATCTCCTGCGCGGAGGAACCGTTCTGCACGCCTACCGTCTTGCCTTTCAGCTCGTCCATAGTCTTGATGTCGCTGTTGCCGGGAACGACGAAGATCATCTCGTTCTTCATATAAGGTTCGGACAGGTTCATTGCTTCCGCTCTTGCGGCGTTGATCGACATACCGTTCCAGATGCAGTCTATCTTGCCGAGGTTCAGATCTTCTTCCTTGTTGTCCCAGTTTATGGGCTGCTTTACAAGCTCGATGCCGAGTCTCTTGCAGACTTCTTCCGCCACGTCGATATCGAAGCCTACGATATTGTTTGCTTCATCGGTAAATCCCATGGGCGGGAAGCTCGCGTCAAGTCCGAGTATGAGCTTTTTTGCCGACAACACCTTTTCGAGTGAGTCATCTGCCGAGCCGGAAGATGTACTTGCCGCGGTCGTTGATGCGGCGGTAGTTGATGCCGCAGTCTGACTGCCGCCGCATCCCGCACATACCATGAGCATGGCAGCCGCTGCAAATCCTGCAAATAGTTTTCTGATAAATGAACTTTTCATATAGTCCTCGCTTTCTTTTGTATGTGTCCTGTAATTTGGACGGGGTTATTTCTGACTTCATTATGATAGCACATTTCCGCGTTATTGTAAAGAGCTTGCGGTCATCATTCGGGATTTATGACAAATATAATTTTCAGCATTTCTGATTTTTATGGTGCATTCGCCAAAATCAATGCTCATGGCA
>CAMHBE010000073.1 GCA_946183095.1 uncultured Clostridia bacterium
GTAACGAACTTGTTGAGAGGCTTGGTGAGATAATCGTCGATGCCGAGTTCGTTTATTTTTTCCAGTGTTTCGCTGCTCTTGTCGGCAGTCATGATGACTACCGGCATCGTGTATTTCTCCCGTATCAGCCGGTAAAGCTCAAAACCGTCTATGTCCGGCATTTTCAGATCGAGCATTATCATATCTATGTCGTTGTTTGCAAGTTCCGACATTGCTTCGTCCCTGTTCAATGCACTTAATATGTGGACTGTGGGGATATCACGGAATATGCGTCCCACCATTTTGATGTTCATGATCTCGTCGTCAACGACAAGTATATTCTTATCTTCGCTTTCTCTCTGACACATTTTGTACTCCTTATCCTCGTCTATCATTTGCAGCATCAGATCCGCGATCTCCGGGTCGAACTGCCTGCCCTTTCCTTTTTCGATCTCCTGTCTTACCGTCTCCTGCGGCAGCGCGTTTCTGTAGCTTCGGTTGCTTGCCATAGCGTCATAAGCGTCCGCCACGCCTATTATCCTCGCTATCTCCGGTATATTCTTCCCCTTTAGCCCGCTCGGGTAGCCCGTGCCGTCGTAACGCTCGTGGTGGAACTTCGCGCCGTAGCCTATCCGCTCGTCGCTGCTTATGTCCCGCAGGATATGATAGCCGCTCACCGGGTGTATGCGTATCTGGTCAAATTCCTCGTCCGTGAGCCTTCCGGGTTTGTTTATGACGGATTCGGGGACCCGTATCTTTCCCACGTCATGAAGCAGTCCGGCACGGTAGATGATCTCCTGTTCCTCCCCCGACTTGCCCATTCTCCGGGCAAGCATCAGCGAATACTCGGCGACTCTCTGCGAATGTCCGCGTGTGTATCTGTCCTTTGCATCTATCGCGTATGACAGCGAACGAATGATATTCATATTCATCTGCCGCAGCTGCTCCATACTATCCTGTTCGTTCTTCTCCGCTTTGTGTATTTTCCTGATCGTGACGATACAGAATACAACTATCGCAAGATATATCGCAACGGCTATCAGAATGCCTATCAATATCTGTAAACGCAGATTTGCGAACAGCAGTTCATTATTCGCAACGACCACTACATACCAGTTCTTCACGATGCGTTCGTAGAACGCGGTGCAGAGGTCGTTTCCTATCATAAGCTCGGTCTCACCCGTATCACCGCCGTGTATCACTGCCAGAAGATCGTTCCACTCCGGGTCGTCGGAATAGTTCTTTCCAATTTCATTCCGGTCGTAATGCGCGACCACAAGACCATTGCTGTCAACGATAAATCCGTAGCCCTTGTCGCCCATAGTCATGCTCTCGGTTATATTCTGCACCTCGTTCAGTATGACATCGAGCGAGATAACGCTTTTTCCGTCGGAGAGCATCTGAATGAACGAAATGACTATCTCTCCGGTCTGAGCGTCAACATAAGGAGCGGAGACGACCATTTCTCCGTCTGCCGCAAGAGCTTCTTTGTACCAGCTCCGCTCTGTGGGGATATAGTCCTCCGGCGGCACCCATCCTGCACCGTCCAGATACTCACCGTTTATGTACCCGTACAAGCCTGTGAAATTGGGGTCGAACTGCTTTTGCATACGCGTTGTTGCGTCTTTCAGATATGCAAGTGTATCCTCGCTGCCATGCTCCATCATGTGCTCGACCGTTTCCGCCGCAAACCACAGGACGTTGCTGCCGCGGTTCAGATAGCTCTCGACCATTGCCGCCTGACTTCTCATATTGCTCAGTCCGAGCTCTTTTACGTCAGTCGCGCCGATATTGTAAAATGAGCTGAATACTATTGCGAGCAGAAATGCCAGCAGCAGGAAGATCAGTATGATAGTGGTGAGAAATTGCTTTGTGGTCGAACTTTTTATCATGGCCTGAACCTCATTCACGGCATATCATTAATATTACTTACCTTTTTATTATAAACCTTTATTGAAAATTTGTCAATGATTTTTTCGTGAATGACAGCTGTGATCCGTGACCCTTGAAAAGCAACAGCGAGTTGCTTGACTTCCGGGATGTATCATAGTATAATAAAGTGCAGGGAGGGATCGCAAAATGGAAACCGGATCAATACTTCATGAACTTCGCACAAAAGCAGGCTTATCGCAGGAAGCGCTTGCGGAGAAATTATTTGTTACACGGCAGGCGGTATCGCGCTGGGAGAACGGTGATACCGTACCGAATACCGAGACGCTGAAAATGCTTTCAAAGCTGTTTGATGTCTCTATCAACACGCTTCTGGGTTCACCCCGCGAACTTATCTGTCAGTGCTGCGGTATGCCGCTTGATGACGCGCTTATCAGTCACGAGAAGGACGGTTCTCTGAACGAAGATTACTGCAAATGGTGTTATGCGGACGGAGAGTATATGTACAGCAATATGGACGATCTGATAGAGGTGTGCGTTAAAAATATGACCGATGAGAACCATACGGAAGCCGAGGTACGGTCATATCTTCAGGCAACGCTGCCCGGACTGGATTACTGGAAACGTTATGAGGAATTGAGTGACGGAGGACAGTTTGAAAGATTCAAGAGACAGCTTACGGATGAGATCAATGCCCTGAACATTGAGGGATTGCCGAAAGTGGAAAAACTCAACGCGCTTGTGGGGAGATATGTAAACCTTGAATACAGACTGCCAAATGGCAGCAAGGTAAAGTTTCTCGATGACAGCACTACATATCTCGGAAACCGGCTTGAAAGTGAGTTTGGCGGTCCAAGATGCTTCGGCGTGATAGGAAATATGGATTTCATTCTGATATGCACCTATGAACAGGACGGCATCGACCCCGAACTGGTCATGTACAAAAAACGCTGAAATTATAAAGATGGGAAAGAACAACCCTCAGAGCCGAAAGACACTGAGGGTTATTTTCAGATCATATATCTGATCTTTCACGAGTGCATTGTAACACGGTTCCTGCACGAAATGGCCGTTCCGGAAACGACCGTTTACGAAGCCGGTATGAACGGCGGAAGGTATCGTGAGCTGCCGACACGTTTACGGTCACATTTGTTTGCGGTAACTGATACGCATCATCGTCACATCATCAAAAAGATCGGCGGTATCATCGAATTCATTTATTTTGTCACCGAGTGTTATCAGCATCTCACTTGGCGAGAAATCCGAAAACTCGTTGAGAAGAGACAGCATCCGGTCGGTGCCGAGACGCTTTCCCTGCGGGTTCTTGGCTTCGGGAAGCCCGTCTGTGTAGAGAAACAGATCATCACCTTGTCTCAGACGGATCGTATCGTCGGTAAACGTCATATCATCCATGACGGAAAGGGGAGGGCAGTTGTCAGCGCGCATAAGCTCGTATTTTCCATCGGAACGTTTCAGAGCGGGGTACTCATGACCGGCGTTTGCAAAAATAAGTTCGCCTGTTGAGATAGTAAGGATACCGAGCCAGACGGTCACGAACAGACCTGCCGAATTGTTTTCGCACAGCTGCTTGTTTACATCTTCAAGTATTTTGGAAGGCGCAAGACCCGGTTCGGTGCTGTTTCGTATGAGTATCTTCGATATCGTCATAAAAAGTGCGGCAGGTATCCCTTTTCCCGAAACATCCGCGATCACAAGAGCGAGATGATCCTCATCGACCGTAAAGAAGTCGTAGAAGTCCCCGCCGACTTCTTTTGCGGGCGTCATAGTTGCATATATGTCATAATCCTCGCTTTTCGGAAAGTTTGTCGGCATCATATCAGACTGTATGTTTGTCGCAACTTTCAGTTCCGTGCCGATGCGTTCCTGTTCGGCTGTCATAGACTGTGTGTGTCTGATATGACTGTCAAGATCCCGTATCATACTTGCGATCTGCATTGACAATAATGATATCTCGTCTTTGCCGATAATGCGGGACTCCATTTTCCCGGCGACATCGGGGTCTTTTTCTTTTGCGTACTCCAGAACATTTGATTCAAGCTCGGTAATGCGGGAAATATACCTGTGATGTATGACGACGAGCATCAGGATCATACATATTATGAGAGTTACGGCTGTGGCTGCCATTTGCAGAAGAACATTCTTTATTATATTGCTGTTGACATTATCGACTTCGATCTCAGTGCCGATAAGACCGAGCTTTTCTCCGTTTATTATCAGGGGCGTGTAATATGCAAATGTGTGACCCCACTCGTTGTCCCAGAGCTGAAATTCATCGGGCTTCTGACCGGAGTACCATGCTTCCCACATGATCGGGTATTCGGCGGGATCGTCATAATACTCATCACCGAGATAAAGATATCCGGACGGTGTTTTATCGGTATCTTTTTTTCTGTCTCTCTTGCTTCCGTCGGTATTTTTTTCGGAACGTTCACCGTCTATCATATATACCATGATATGTTCTTTTTCTTTTGGAACAAGGTAGTATGTATATGCAAGGTCAAAATCCTTGCACGCCTTTTCAAATGTGAGTATCCAATATACGTGATAATATCTGAAAAAGGTCTTCTGAGTTATTTCGTCCAGTTCATTGATCTTAAGGTCTTTTCCGAGAGTCTTGCCCGGGAAATTATCGTGTATCAGTTTATGGTAAGCGGTATATGCCTCAAAATATTCGTTCACGTCATAAGGTATATCGTTCTCGGCAAAATGCTCCATGTAATAGCCCTGATATGCGATAAACAGTTCTTTATCTGCCGACATAAGGTCTGACAGATACTGTCCTATCCGGCGGATGCTCTGAACGCATTGTTCTTCATACGCTCTTGTCTGATTTCTGTATGTTGCGTAGCTGCTTACCGCAAGGGTCAGAACAGTGAAAATAATAAAAACAGATGCAAATTTGAATAAAAGCCCTTCGCTTTTATCTCTCTTTTCCATACTTTTTCCTCCCGAACAAAAAAATATAGCAAAGTCCGACCATGAATGACCGCCGAAGGGCTGACAACAGATCGCGCCGACCCGTCTGAACGGCAGCAGGTCCTCGGAGAAGCTGTTCGTTTTTTACGCAGACCATGAACAACAATTGCCTTTATATCAATTATAGCATATTATTATATCAAAATCAAGCGTTTGGATATATTTTGTCGGATAAGAAAGAAATGCCGGTACTGACGGGCTATGAAAAAATTACGGAAATATCGGCTTGCGCGATCTGCGGCGGTCACGTTTTTTTATAAGCACATCTTTTATACATCGGGTTCGGCGGTGCGCCGAAGTGATATTATATATACGGCGGTGAACATCAGACAGTTGACAAACGGGTTTTGATATGATATAATACCATAGATAAACAGAAAGGAACATCGAAAATGACGACCGAACTTCAATCAAATATACTTTCCGCAGGTGCCGTGAAAAAGGTAATGCCGGCATGTCTGGTCTATGCGCTGGTGCAATCCATGACATTTATGGTCGATACGATTATCGCGGGTCACATCTTGGGTGCCGACGCTGTCGCGGCAGTTGCGCTGGGTACGCCGATAGTGGGATTTATGCTTTCCTTCACCGCAGCGATTATGCACGGCGGTTTCCATAAAATGCTGCACAGCATGGGCAAGAGCGACATGGAGGGCTACAGGAGGATCTACTCGATCGCACTTACACTCACGGTCATTGTAGATATCATATTCATTGCGGTATGCCTGTTTTTGACTGACGGACTTATAAATCTCTGCGGCGGCTCAAAGGCGACAGCGCAGGCTGTTGAATACGCCAGGCTGTATATACGCACAGACTGTCCTCTGATACTGTTCTTCTGCCTTGGCTCTCTGTTCCAGCTCGTTGTTGCAACTTTCGGGTATCAGACTGAACGAATGATATGCAGCGTCGTGAATGTCGGAGTGAATATAATATCGTCTGTTGCGGCGGTGATGCTGCTGCCGGAGGAATACAAGATAGCCGGGCTCGGCATAGGTTCGGCTGCGGGTGCGCTTTCGCAGATGATCGTTGCGTTTGCCATGATAAAGTACAGAAAAATATCCTTAAAATACAGCCTGTATGCTCCGAACAAGGAAAACGTTAAGGATGCCTTCGACTGCATACGCAGGGGACTGCCTTCGTCTATCGACAATATGATGGACTCCGTGAGCGGTTCCGTAGTGAACAATATCGTGCTCGGAGTGTTTGAGAACGGTACCGGAGTTCTTGCTCTCGTGAGCATCATCAAGACCATCGGATCTATAGTCCGCACGGTAGGGCGCGGCACCATGTACGCCAGTGAGCCGCTGTTTGCGATCCTCTGCGGCGGACGTGACAAGGAGGGCATCAAAAAGACCTTCACGGCTGCGCTCAGACTCGGTATCATCTATGCGGCGGCATTGGCTGCGATAATGATAATTTTGCAGTCTCCGATACTTTCGTTCTATAATATAAGCGACTCTGCGGACGCCCGCACCGGTCTGATACTGATAGCGCTGAGCGGGATAGTTTCGGTATTCCCGTTTACATTGAGCTCTGCTTATGAATCCACCGAGCACCTGTCACTTTCGCTGCTTGTTGCCGCATTGCCCGACAGCGTGCTTTATCCAATACTCGTCGGGGTGTTAGGCAGTATATTCGGCATTACCGGCATCTGGCTCGCTTATGGCTACAATTTCATAATATTCTTCGTAGTTTACTATCTTATCCTTGCGGTCATACATAAACGCTTCCCCGTCCCGCTCGACAAGCTGCTTGCACTCAGCAAGATAAAAGACCGCCGCACCGTGCTCGATGTGAGCATTCCAACGGAAGCGGACAGCGTTACATTTGTTGCGGAAACTCTTCAGAAGTTCTTTGTCGAAAACGGGATATCGAAGAAGAACGCCCACATAAGCGCACTCTGCATGGAAGAGATAGCAGCCGATTATCTCTCGCACAGAAAGTCCCGTGAAAGACCCGGTAAAAAGTCATATATGGATATCAAGGCGTTCTGCGACGACGGAAGGATAGAGATCATACTCCGCAATTATGATACCCCGTACAACCCGCTTGTGTTTGAAAGAGATGATGAGTCATTCTCAAAGATAGGCGTTACTATGGTGCAGAAGATAGCCGAGAAAATAACCTACAACTACTCGTATCATCTGAATATCGTTTCCGTGATCGTTGCATAGTACGATCGCAGAAGTGGAGGATAATATGTTGAAACAAGCAATAGACCTTCCCGGTGTCGGCAATGCGCGGGAACTCGGCGGATACTCTGCCGGGGACAGACAAATAAAGAAAGGCGTTCTGCTGCGGACTGCGGGACTGAACGGAGTTACGCCCGAAGCGATCGCGAAACTGCAGAACGAATACCGTTTACAGTATGTCGCAGATCTTCGTATGGCACAAGAACGGAGTGCTTTACCGGAACCTGAGATACCGGGTGCGAGAAACATACACCTGTCTGTTATCAAGATCGAAGATTATCATATCGACGATCCGAGACTGATAGAAGAATTCGCAAAAGGCACTGACAGGATGAAGCTGTTCGAGATGTCCTATGAAGCGGGAATGCTGGGCCCGAGCCAGTATATATTCTTCCTGCTCGGCGAACGCGGCAAGAGATCCTACCGTGAATTTTTCCGCATCCTGCTCGAAAACGACCCGGATAAAGGCGCAGTCCTGTGGCACTGCACCGACGGGAAGGACAGGACGGGCTGTGCGGCAATGCTGCTTTTGTCGGCGCTCGGAGCGAGCCGTGAAACGATAATTGCCGATTATATGCTTTCCAACGAATATAATTCCGAACGGATAAAAGCTGTAAAACAGAAAACAGCGGCACTTCAGATGCCGCCGGACAAGCTCGATGCGCTGATGTTCTTGTCCGGCGCGGTCATTGAACGCTATATGACAAACGCGATAGATGAACTTACCGAAAAGTACGGCAGTGCCGTGGGCTACCTTCGCGATGAACTGGGTATCGGGGACGCGGAGATCGGCGAGCTTAAAAGTAAATATTTGTGCGGAGCGTAACTATGGAAAAAAAGATCAAAAACGATTATCTGGCTCAGATGCTGTTCAGCATCGCAGTCCTGCTGTTTTTTGCAGCCTTGTTCGTCACAGGAACATTCTG
>CAMHBE010000074.1 GCA_946183095.1 uncultured Clostridia bacterium
TGGAGAAGAGGTTGAAGCTCTGGAACACCATTCCCATTTTGCGGCGAACGAGCGAGATATCGCATTTCGGGTCGGTTATTACCTGTCCGTCAACGGTAACAGTCCCGGATGTCGGTTCCTCAAGCTGGTTGAGACAACGTAAGAGTGTGGATTTTCCCGTTCCGGAAGGTCCGATAACAGAGATCACGTCACCCTTGTTGATCTCTACGTTCACGTCTTTCAGCGGGGTGACATTGGGGTATTCTTTTCGCAGATGCTCAATTTTGATCATGCTCATTTCGCAGCGCCTTTCTTTCTTTTGGGTTTGATACTATTAAGAATAATTTTCAATAACATTGATATTATCCACGCGAGGATGAAATAGATCACCGCAGTCGCGATAAGCGGGAAGAATGCTTCGTAGGTGCGGCTTCTGATGATATCGCCCATTTTGGTGAGATCCTGTATCGCTATATAGCCTACGATCGAAGTGTTTTTCAGCAGCGAGACGACTTCCTGAACATATACCGGCAGGAACCTTACAGCCGCCTGCGGGAAAATGAAGCGGAAGAATGCCTGTGACTCGCTGTAACCGAGAGCGAGTGCGGCTTCGCGCTGTCCGCCGTCGATACTTTCTATGCCGGAGCGCATTATCTCCGACGCGTATGCACCGAAGTTCAGCGAGAACCCGATTATCGCCACCCATACGGCGGACAGCCCGGATTTGCCGAGCACCACATAATAAAGTATCATCAGGAGCACTACCATAGGTGTGCCTTGCAGGAGCTTTACGTAGATGTTGGAGATGACATTTGCGAGTCTGCTGCCGGTGCGCCGGAACATACATATCAGGAAGGCGAGCACTGTGCCGAAAACCGTGGAAAGAACGGTTATGATGAGGGTAGTGACGATACCTTCGAGGATGAGTTTCCAGCGATCTTCACGGATGAAGTTCTTCTCGAAGCTGAGAACTATCGTATCCCAGAAGCTCTGAGATGCCCCTTTATCGCCCTGTGCGGAAAGATCAGTGCCTTTGGTAATGAAAATTACATCGCTGCCGGATTCTTTATCCGAGAAAAACACGCTCTCGGCTCTTTCTTCCGTTATCGTGAGATTTGCCGCTGCCATATCATACTTTTCCGATGCTATAGCGGGTATGACAGCGGAGAATGTCATGGTGTCGAATTCCGGTGTATAGCCGTATTCGCGGCAGAACATCGTGATAAGTTCTGTCTCGTAGCCCGTAAGCTGATCTTCATAGATATATTCCCACGGCACGGTCGTACCGTCACACGCGATGCTGATAGTGCCGTTTTCTCCGGTAAACCCGGTCATATCAATGTGCTGCTCCGGCGGACCGTTCGTCCACTTTTCAATCAGACGGTCCATTGTTCCGTCTGCTACTATCTTAGCTAAATACTCATTGATCTTATCGCGCAGAGCCTCGCCCTTCTCGGTTTTGGGGAACGCGAACGCATACGGTGACTGACCCGCTTTCTCTTTAAGACGGATAAGCTCCGGGTTTTCGGCGAGCATTGTTTCGCCCTGATCCTGCGATACCAGATAACCGTCGATCTTGTTTGTTACCGTTGCAAGCGCAAGATCCGCCGAAACGTCGAAATATACATATTGGGCATTCGGTAATATTTCATTCGCAATGGGTTCATAAGTGCTTCCCGTGAGTATGCCTATCCGCTTGTCCTCAAAATATGAGATAGGCGTATCTTCCGTGACCCCGTCGCTCCCGGCGAGCTCGTCCGCTCTTACCGCAAGCGCTATACCTCCCATATAGATAGGTGTCGAGAAGCGCACGCTTTCCTGACGTTCCGGGGTAACGGTCATATTGTTGGCGCACATATCGTAGATGCCGGTAGTTAATCCCGCGATTGCAGAAGAGATGTTGGTCGCTTCGTAAGTGCAGGTATATCCGTACTTGCGGCAGAACATGGTCGTGAGTTCAACCGCATATCCGGTGAGCTCTCCGTCAGTGACCATTGAGAACGGCACATTTGTCGGGACAACAGAAACATTGATATTTCCGTTTTCTCCGGTAAGTCCTGAGGTGTCAATCACTTCTTTTTCAGCGTCTTGGGAGAACCACTTATCAATAATATTTTCCAGTGTTCCGTCGGCTGAGAGTTCCGACATCATCTCGTTGAACTCTTTGAACAGACGGTCTGACTTCTCTCCGCTTTTGCTGAAACCGAAACTGTACATTTCTTCCTTGAGGAGCTTCTTAAAATAGCTTAATTCCTTATGTTCATTGGATACGAAACGTAGAACAGGCTCATCCTCGGCAAAGCAGTCTATCTTATTATTGAGTAGCGCAAGGGTGAGGTCGCTGAGGGTATCATAGTAGAAATACTGACTGTCGGGCAGGCATTCCAGCGTGGTGGCTTCAAAGCTCGACCCGGTAAGGATACCGACTCTTTTTCCGATGTAATCGGTATATGAGGAGGCTTTGAAAGATGTATCCTGCCCGCCGCCGGAGGGATCGCCGGATGAAAAATGCCATACCGCAAGCGCGATAAGCAATGCCAGCACCACGATGATGATGATATCAGTCTTCAATGTTTTCTTTTTCATAATTTCACTCCCGATCCTGTGCAGCCGGGCTGACAGTTCCGTGCAGATGCAGGGGGAACACCTCCGACAGTGTGTTGACCGCAGCTGATACGATACCGTATCTATAACATTATACCACATATCCCGAAAAAATGGAATAAAAAACGGAAAGATAAATCATATACAAATTCACCAAATTTTCAGGCTGAAATCAAGCAATTTTATACAACGCTGCATTTACCGCAAAACACAGAAACGCACCGAGGCAGTTCTGCCTGCTCCGGTGCGGTGATGCTGAAACTTGTTACTTTCTTCTCTTTTTCGACACAAGAGCGGCTGCCAGAAGTGAAGCTGCGGACAGTCCCGCCATTGCGGCGATATCTCCGGTTCCGGTCGCGGGATTATCTCCTGTGTTCGCGTCGATAACGCCGGAAACATCGTTACTGTCGGCGACGTCCGAAGTAACGCTCACATCGGTAAGGATGTACTCATCGCCTGTACTGCTGCAGGCGATATACCCGCCTTTCCCGTCTGCTTTCAGTGAGTAGTAGGAGTTGTCAGTGGGTGTTCCGCAGTGCATCAGTATGAAATCTCTGCCGATCTCATAGGTGAACGGTGTGTCCTGTCCGGTCGCTGCATCTGTGATAACGCCGTTCTTCTCGTCTGTGAAATTCCAGACACACAGCTTGCTGCCCGACTCGTCCGAAACATCATAACCGATGTTGGCAAAAGTCACTTCGGAGAATGTGAACGTTTCGGGGTCGGCTCCCTCGACCGGTACGAACAGATATGTCACTTCACCTTCATCATAGCTTACGGTCACTATGTATTCCGAGTCGCTGCTGCCGAATTTTACGGAAGCGAAGGTATTGTCGTCCGCCGAGCCGAAGTGGAACAACAGCCCGTTCTCATTCTGCTCGTATGTGAACGGAAGCCCGATACCCATATCTATGTCGGATATAGTGCAGCCGTTCTCGTCATCCCCGAACACGAAGAAGTCTGTCAGCTCGTCGAGCTCGCCGGAGTTGCTCTCTTTATATGCGGCATATACGCCTGTTCCGATCAATGCCACAGGCTCGACCTCGAATGTCTTGGGATCGGAACCGCGGTCTTTGGTGAGACGGAAAGTCGATTTGTTATCGCCGTAGTCGAATTCTATCATGTAGTCGCCGTCAGATGTGGGGTGCAGTACCGCAGGAGTATTGTCGTCCGCGTCCGCGAAATGGAATACGGCATCCATGCCCTTGATCTCGTAGGTAAAGGGCAGACCTATGCCGAGTATGCGGTCGGACGTATGACCGCTCTTGTCATCGTCGAAAATGTAGTAATCACCCGCTTTGTCATAAGAACCGAAATCGTCTTTGCCGTAAGCAGCCCATACGCCGTTCGCGAGGGGGTCGAAGTCCGCCGCGTCGAAATTACCGGGATCGCAGTCGTCGAGCTTGTACAGCTCATAGGTTACTATGCCCGCGTCCTCACCGTAGTCCACCTGCATATAAAACATTTTGCTGCCGACGGTGTCGATGATCTCGGCTTTTGTGACGTCATCTGCCGAACCCATGTGAAAAGTTATCGACTCATTGTTCTGTTCGCAGGTGAAGCTCGTTCCGGCTCCGGTTTCGGGGTCGGCAGTCCTGCCGTTCGCTTCATCGTCGAAGATGAAGTATGTGGAAAGAGTGCTGTACGAATCATCCTCGCCGGCAGCGTATGCGGCATAAACGCCCTTTTCAAACGGCGCGTAAACTCCTCTCTTAGCTGTTATCTCAAGGTCGGTGACATCGGCTCCGGGTATATCCACGGTAATGGACTCCATATCCTCCGCTTTCAGTCCCTTGTCGGAAAACTTCTCGTTGAAACTTTCCGAAACGTCTTTGAACAGAATGTAGAGATTTGCGCCTTCTTCGTTGGTATAGACCGGCTTCATCATGATGTAGGGAAGTTCGTACTTGTTCTCGCCTTGTGAGAACGTGAACACAGCCGTAAGCGTTTCATCCACCTTCTCGGTGAGCGTGAAATGCAGGCTCATGCCCGCATCGTCGCCATAGTCGGCATTCAGCAGCTTCATGCCCCTGTCGGTGATCAGCCATGCGCCGTCCTCCTGTTTTTCAACAGTGCCGGAGAATGGATTGTCCATTGTCATCATGGTCGGCTCATCCTCTGCGTAAACCGGGGCCGCGGCAGCGGATGCGGCGATAACAGCCGAAAGTATCACAGCGAACATCTTTTTGGTTTTCATAAAGAAAAACTCCTTTCATTATCCTTTTATTTATCTTATCCATTACCGGTGCCGGTATCCCGGACTTCCTGCAAATGCACGGCATCGGTATCTACGAGAACATTATACACCGGTTCGCCCTGAAAGTCAATACTTTCGCCGCCGATGATATGTTTTTGTGGGTGCTTGACTTTTTATATCATTTGTGCTATAATCTATGAGGTCAAAAGTTTACATTATGTAAAACAAGGCGTTCGGGAAGAGACCGTGAGAACTTTATCTTTCCGTCCCGCCGGACGATACAGGCAGGTACAGTGCCGGATTTTTCGGAACGGAGAGTTGATATGAAGGAGATCACGGTCGAAGCGTCCGTAAATAAGCTGAATGATGTTCTTGCATTCGTGAACGAACAGCTCGAAGCTGCCGGATGCTCCATGAAAGCGCAGATGCAGTTAGAAGTCGCGGTCGAGGAGCTTTTCGTCAATATCGCGCATTACGCCTACACTCCCGGTGTCGGTAACGCACTGATAAGAACGGATGTCACCGACGGCTGCGCAAGCATAACATTTATCGACAGCGGTATGCCGTTCGATCCTCTTGCAAAGCCGGATCCCGATGTCACGAAGTCGGCGGCGGAGCGCCAGATAGGCGGTCTTGGCATTTACATGGTCAAGAAGAGCATGGATGATATGAAGTATGAATACAAGGACGGTCAGAACGTCCTTACTATATTAAAAAAAATCTGATTGAACGCAGGCACGCCTCTTTGTTCATACGGATTTGCAAAATGAACAAAATTCCGGCGTTCGCCGGCAAAGAGCTTCCCGTTTCCCGGGAAACAGTTCTGCAAGTTAAACAGAGGAAGTAACCATGAGTGAAACATTATCTTCACTGGTCTATACAAACGATAAATGTATAGGCTGCAACAAATGTATCAATGTGTGTCCGGCAATGGGCGCGTGTACATCTATTGATGTTGACGGTGACAAGCGCCGTATCTCGGTGAACGGTACATACTGCGTATCCTGCGGTGCCTGCATGGATGCGTGCGTTCACGGAGCGCGAGAGTTCAATGACGATACCGAACGCTTTTTCGCCGATCTTAAAGCGGGGCAGAAGATATCGCTTCTCCTTGCGCCGGCATTTCTCGCGAATTACCCGTCACAGTACGGTTCCGTGCTCGGCGGACTGAAACAGCTCGGCGTGAACCGCATCATCTCGGTGTCGTTCGGCGCGGATATCACTACATGGGGATATCTGAACTATATAAAAAAGTACAACTACCTCGGCGGCATCTCCCAGCCGTGTCCCGCAGTCGTAAGATATATAGAGAACTATACGCCGGAGCTGCTTCCTAAGCTGTTCCCCATACACAGCCCGCTCATGTGCGCTGCCGTTTACTGCCGCAAGGAACTCAAAATGACTGACAAACTCGCGTTCATCTCCCCCTGCATCGCAAAGAAACTGGAGATAGACGATCCGAACAACGCCGGTCTTGTGCAGTATAACGTCACGTTCGACCACCTTATGAAGTACGTCAAGGAGCACAGGATAAGCGGTCCCAACTGCACGGATGAGATAGAATACGGTCTCGGCTCGATATATCCGACACCCGGCGGACTTAAGGAGAACGTGTACTGGTTTCTCGGCGAGGATGTGGCGATACGTCAGATCGAGGGCGAGAAGCGTATGTATGAGTGGCTGCAAAAGAACAAAAAGCGCATAAAGGACGGTACTACACCTTTCCTGTTCATAGATGCACTGAACTGTGAAAACGGCTGTATATGCGGTACGGCGGTAGATCCGAAAATGGCGGAGACCGACGACGCGATGTATAATCTGCTCAGGATAAAGGAAAACTCCAAAAAGAACCGCCCCGCAAGCGCATGGTCAAAGCACGCGTCCCCCAAAATGCGTCTCGCGGCGCTCAATATGCAGTTCCGAGGGCTTCACCTTGAAGATTACATAAGAAAGTACACCGACAGGTCGCGCAATACCGAATACAAAATGCCCTCAGCAAGCGAGCTTGAGGCGATTTACCGCTCTATGCGCAAACTCACCAAACAGAAGCAGAACATCAACTGTACCTGCTGCGGATATGAGACTTGTCATCAGATGGCTGTAGCTATCTACAACGGCTTCAATGTTAAAGAAAACTGCATACACTACGGCAAGGACCGCGTGCAGCAGGAAATGGACCACGCGGACTGCCTTGCAAAAGAAGTCGAGAACCAGCGAGCGCACGCTACCGGTGAGCATCAGAAGCTGCTCAACGCGATAGAGCGTATGGAGAATGAAGTCAACGGTATCTACAAGGCGATAGACGAAATGGCTGCCGGCAACGAGCGCAATGCCTCCGACAGCAGCAACATAGCGCAGAAGATACAGGGCGTTTCCGACTTCACCAAGAACCTCGAAGTATCTATGAATGAGATACGCGAGCTTATAGACCAGCTCGGCACCAATAACAAGGAAGTCGTCAGCATTGCGAGCCATACCAACCTGCTCGCGCTCAACGCAGCGATCGAAGCGGCTCGTGCGGGTGAAGCGGGAAGAAGCTTCGCGGTGGTCGCGTCCGAGATCAAGAACCTTGCCGCAAACTCCGAGAACACCGCCAACAACAGCAATGACAACCAGAAACGCATAGATGAATCCGCTCTGACGATAATCAAGGGAGCCGAGCAGCTCGCTACCGAGGTCAACGCAGTCAGTGACCTTACGAACAGCCTTGCCGAAGCTACGAACGAGATGTCGCAGACTACGGAGGACATCCGCCGCAGTGTCGGAAATGTCAAGTCCGAACTTTCCAATCTTGCAGTTCCCGGAAGCATCGACGGTACCGGTCATTCCAACATTTACAGAAAGCATATCCTCATAGTTGAGGATGTCATAATAAGCGCCGAGATGCTGAGGCAGATGCTGACTGCGGTAGGCGCATACGCGGATGTTGCCGAAAACGGTCAGGTCGCCGTGGATATGTTCGGATCAAGTTCCGAGAACGAGTATGATGCTATCATAATGGACATACATATGCCTGTTATGAACGGCATGGATGCCGCAAGAGCTATAAGAGCCATGCCACGCGGAGATGCCGGGAGCGTACCGATAATCGCGCTCACCGCGAACGATGTGGAGTATGATGAACACAAGACCGCAAGTGCCGGCATGAATGCGCACCTTTCCAAGCCGGCAGATACCACGCTCCTGCTTTCCACACTTG
>CAMHBE010000075.1 GCA_946183095.1 uncultured Clostridia bacterium
TCGCCTTGAGGGCGAGCCACATGAGGAAGAGACGTTGTCTCTCCCTCAAACTCCCACACTACTTCCTTTGTGCGACAAAGGAAGCGAAAACGTTACAGACTGTCCGATGTGTACTGCGCTTGAAGACAGTGTAAGATAAGAATATATGGAGGTCATTATGATACCAAGATTTTATAAGTGCAAGGGCTGCGGTCAGATCGCAGCAGTCATCGAGAAGAAGGCTTGCCCCGTAAAGTGCTGCGGTGAAGCAATGGAAGAGATCGTTGCAAACACCGTTGACGCGGCAAAGGAAAAGCACGTTCCCGCAGTTACGGTCGAGGGGAACATTGTTAAGGTGGCAGTCGGAAGCGTCGAGCATCCCATGACCGATGCGCACCTCATACAGTGGGTTTGTCTGGAGACCGAACAGGGTATGCAGAGAAAAGTTCTCGCAGCAGAGAAAAAGCCGTATGTGGAGTTTGCGGTAACAGCAGACGACAAGCCAGTTGCGGCATACGCTTACTGCAACCTGCACGGACTCTGGAAAGCTGAGATATAACGGAGGAACGTCATGGATAACAGACCGCCGGAAATGCAGGGGGCTCCCAACCCGAACGGTGCTCCCGGAATGCCACCGCGTCCAGACCCGAAAGCAATGAAGAAAATGGGACTGCTCATGAGCCTGTTCATGGGGGTAACGCTGAGTTTGTGCCTGTCGCTCACCGGACTTCTTTCGGCAGGACAGTTCACCGTTCCCGCGCTTCTTGTGAATTTTCTGATAAGCTTTGTGATAAGTATGGTGATAGGTTTTCTCGTGCCGATGAAAAAGGTCGGCGACAGCGCCGTTCGCGGTGCGAAACTCCGTCCCGGTTCGTGGGGCGCAAGGTTCCTCGAAAGCCTGATATCCGACCTTATCTATACGCCCATAATCACGATAGCAATGGTGACGATCGCGTATTTCAACGTAATGAGCCACATCCCCGAGGGTGTGCAGGGACCTCCCTATGTTCCCATGCTCCTCAAATCGCTGCTCATCAGCATGGTCGTGGGCTATGTGCTTATCTTCATTTTCATGCCGCTGTTCATGAAGCTTTCCATGAAGATATGCGGCATCACTCCACCGCCCGCCGGCAGACCTTCCGGAATGCCGCCCAAAGATGCAGAGTAATGTCAGACAAGAAAAAAGTGGACAATGTTTTGGGCATTGTCCACTTTTTTATTACTCAAAAGTTATCTGGTCGATGCTTATGTCGGCGGATGTTCCCGCGACGGGAATTGTTTTTGCAACGAACTTATCCGGGTCGTCGAGCATACCTTCCTCATACGGGCGCGCGGACTGCAATTCAGTCTTTGTAAGGCGCATTACCTGAACGCCCTGCGTATCGCGTGCGGCTTTGGGCAGTACCAGCGCGGAAGAGAAAATGAGTACCTTGCCGGCTGCGGATTGCAGGATAAAGTCGCGGTCTTCGGGCAGGAGATACATTGCGACAAGCTCGGAGCCGTCGTAGTAGGCGTTTGCGAGTTTCTTGCGCTTGGTTTTTGTTTCAAATGACGAGAGGGGAACTTTCGCGCACTTGCCGTTTTTGAAGAACAGGATGATGCTGCCGGAGTAATCCGCGGTCGGTATCATGCAGACGATCTTCTCGTCCTGCTCCATTTCGAGCTTTGCGGGGATATAGTCGCCCATAAGGCTCGCTTTCGTATCGGAGAAATCAGCGACCGCCGACTTATAGACCTGATGCTTGTCGGTGAAGAACAGCAGGTCGGTCTTGCCGGAAAGCTCCTGCGAGAAGATTATCTCGTCGCCCTCTTTGAGCTTCTGCTCACCGCTCATTCGCAGAGACTGTGCGGTGATGCGCTTGAAGTAACCCTCGGCGGTGAGGAAGCAGTTCACGGTATAATCGGGAGTATCGTCCTCTTCGTCTTCCTCGTCGTCGAATGCCTGCGCAAACAGTGTGCGGCGTGGCTGACCGTATTTATCGGCGATCTCTGTCAGCTCGTCGATGATGAATTTCTTGATGCGGCGCGGACTTTCGAGCATATCTTCCATGTCGGCGATCTCATTTTTCAGGTTGTCGAGTTCCTCGGTGCGTTTGAGGATATACTCACGGTTGATGTGGCGCAGCTTTATTTCGGCAACGTAGTCTGCCTGTATCTCGTCGATGCCGAAGCCTATCATGAGGTTCGGAACGACTTCGGCTTCTTCGTCTGTTTCGCGGATTATCTTTATAGCCTTGTCGATGTCGAGCAGTATCTTTTTCAAGCCCAGCAGCAGATGCAGCTTGTCTTTCTTTTTGTTCAGTTCGAAGAAGATCATGCGCTTCACACAGTCTGTGCGGAACGCTATCCACTCCTGCAATATCTCGTACACGCCCATGACGCGGGGATTGCCGGCTATCAGCACATTGAAGTTGCAGGAAAACGCGTCCTGCAACGGTGTCAGACGGTACATCTTTCGCATGAACGCGTCGGGATCCTTGCCTTTTTTGAGGTCGAATGTCAGCTTCAGACCGGAAAGGTCAGTCTCGTCGCGGATATCGGATATCTCGTTTATCTTGCCGAGCTTGACGAGTTCGAGCACCTTGTCGATTATAGCCTCAACGGTTGTGGTGGGCGGTATCTCGGTGACTTCGATGCAGCGTGAATCCGGGTCAAAGTTGTATTTCCCGCGGACGATGATGCTGCCGCGCCCTGTCTTGTATATCTTCTGCATTTCCTCTTCGTCGTAAACGATGAAGCCGCCGCCGGGGAAATCCGGTCCCTGCAAAGTTGCGGAAACATCATGATCCGGATCCTTCATCAGCGCAATTGTTGTCTCGCATATCTCGCGGAGGTTGAAGGAGCAGATGTTGCTTGCCATTGATACGGCGATACCGATGTTGTTGTTCACGAGAACGGACGGGAAACGGACGGGGAACAGCACCGGCTCGGTGAGAGTATTGTCGTAGTTCGGCACGAAATCAACGGTATCCTTGTCGATGTCCCCGAACAGTTCATTGCAGATAGGGTCGAGTTTAGCTTCCGTGTAACGTGACGCGGCGAATGACATATCGCGGGAGTACGCCTTGCCGAAGTTGCCCTTGCTGTCGATGTAGGGGTGCAGCAAAGCGCCGTTTCCTCTTGCAAGACGCACCATAGTCGCGTATATCGCCTGATCGCCGTGGGGATTTAACTTCATTGTCTGTCCGACGATATTTGCGGACTTCGTTCTGTCGCCTTTGAGCAGTCCCATGGTGTACATCGTGTAGAGCAGTTTGCGGTGAGAGGGCTTGAACCCGTCTATTTCGGGCAATGCACGGGACACGATAACGCTCATTGCGTAGGGCATATAGTTTTCTTCGAGCGTATCGACGATGTTCTTCTGTTCTATTATCCCTGCGCCTTCGATGTAGGCGTCGAGTTTCTTTTTAGGCTTCGGAGCCTCTTTTTTCTTTTTCATTTAACTTATCCAATCTGTTTGATTTTATCAATAATACGTTTTCGCTTTCCTTTGGTTGCCGCTTGTAGGCGCGCATCGTGCGCGCTTTTGACGGCAACCTCCACGGCATCGTGCCGTGTGCCGCACAAAGGAAGTAGGGTAGGAGTTTGAGGAAGGGGCAACGCCCTTTCCTCATGTGGCTCGCCCTCAAGGCGAGTCACGGTCTCAAGCGGCAGCGACCTCTCTCAACTCAGCTCAGGTCGAGGTCATCGAGGTACTTGCTGCCGAATTCGGCGATATGGTCTTTGCGCCCCTGCAAATTGTCGCCGAGCAGGAGGTCGAACGCTTCCTGCGTTCTGACGGCATCGGAGGGGAGCACCTTTATAAGACGGCGCGTTTCGGGATTCATCGTAGTGAGCGACATCATCTCCGGCTCGTTTTCGCCGAGACCTTTTGAGCGCTGTATCGTGTATTTTTTCTCGCCTATCTCCGCGAGTATCTTTGTTTTTTCGGCTTCGGTGTATGCGAAATACGTCTTTTCCTTCGTGTTGATCTCGTAGAGCGGAGATTCCGCGATATACACAAGTCCCTCCCGTATCAGCGTGGGAGTGAGCCTGTACAGCATCGTGAGCACGAGTGTCCTTATCTGGAAACCGTCCACGTCGGCATCGGTGCAGATGACCACTTTGTTCCAGCGCAGATTGTCAAGGCTGAAACTCGACAGGTCTTTGTTCGCCTTTGAGGTGACTTCCACACCGCAGCCGAGCACTCTTATAAGGTCGGTGATTATCTCGCTCTTGAATATCTTGTCATAGTCTGCTTTCAGACAGTTGAGTATCTTTCCGCGGATAGGCATTACCGCCTGATAGTCGGAGTCGCGGGCGAGTTTTACCGAACCCAGCGCCGAGTCGCCCTCCACAATGTATATCTCGCGCTTGCTAACATCCTTGCTCCTGCAATCGACAAACTTCTCAACTCTGTTGGACAGGTCGAGCGTGCCGGTGAGCTTCTTCTTTACGCCGGCGCGTATCTTGTCGGCATTCTCGCGGGCGCGCTTGTTTATGATTATCTGCTCGCATATTTTTACCGCTTCGTCGGGGTTCTCTATGAAATACACCTCGACGCAGTGTTTGAGCCAGTCGCGCATCGCTTCATATATAAACTTGTTGGTTATCGACTTCTTTGTCTGGTTCTCATAGCTCGTCTGGGTGGAGAAGTTTGACGAGATGAACACGAGACATTCTTCGATATCGCTGAATTTTATCGAGCTTTCGCCCTTGTTGTACTTGTTCGTGGATTTGAGGTAGCTGTCTATCTGTGACGTAAGAGCCTGCTGCATCGCCTTGTCGGGGCTGCCGCCGTGTTCGAGCCACGATGAGTTGTGGTAATGCTCTATCAGCTTCACCTTGTTTGAGAACGCTATAGCGACGTGCAGCTTCACCTTGTATTCGTCCTTATCCTCGCGGTCACGTCCCTGACGCTGCGCTGTCCAGTCCTGCGGCGTACCTATTGCCGTTTCGCCCACGACTTCCTTTAAGTAGTCGGTGATGCCGTGCTCGTAGCAGTATTCCTTCTCGTCGAATCCGCCGTCCTCGTTTTCGGAACGGTACACGAAAACAAGCCCGTCGTTCACTATCGACTGGCGGCGCAGTATATCGTCGAGGTAGTCGTCGCCGATGTCGATATCCGTGAAAACTTCGAGGTCGGGTTTCCATTTTATTATCGTGCCGCTCTGACCGGTGGATTTTGTGCGGATAAAGCCTTTGCCGTCCTTGTCGCCGGTAACGTTGAAGCCCTTCTCAAAGCGCAGGGAATAGTGCCATGTGCCGTTGTCGGCTTCGACTTCCATATACTCTGCGGCGAACTGCGTGGCGCAAAGTCCCAGACCGTTCAGACCGAGGGCGAATGAGTAGTTGTCGCCGGAGTTGTTGTCGTATTTGCCGCCGGCGTAGAGCGTGCAGAATGCAAGTTCCCAGTTGTACTTGTCCTCATTCTTGTTGAAATCTATCGGGATGCCGCGCCCCTCGTCCGCCACTTCGAGCGACATATCTGCGTAGCGCGTTATGACGATGCGGTTGCCGAAGCCCTCTCTTGCTTCATCTATGGAGTTTGACAATATCTCAAATACCGAGTGCCGGCAGCCCTCTATACCGTCCGAGCCGAATATTACAGCCGGGCGCAGGCGCACCTGATCGGGGCCTTTCAGCGATTTGAGACTGTTGTCGTCATAGTTTTTCTTTGCCATTTTATCACCTTTTTTCAAAAATACCATAATATTATACCACAACACCGCGGAAATTTCAAGTGTTAATTTTCCGTACACCGTGAAAATGAAAAAATCCCCCGCAAAGCAGGGAACAGCGAGTCAAATGATATATCCGGACATATAGGGCACCTCTGAAATCATTTCGGCGCATCGTGCAGTGCGGCGCGCAGCCCTTGTGCCGTCCGGCAATGCAGGAAGCATTGGTAGGGGCAATCAAAAGCGTGCAGGACGCACGCAAATAAATTGCCCCACAAGGACAAGCGCGAACGCGCCGCTGCACCTACTTTATTTTTATAGCACCTTATAGTCGAGGGCTTCGACTGCTTTTTTCAGCGTTTCGAGCGGTGTTTCAGCGTTCAGCCTGACTACCGCGATACCTTTTTCATGGCTTGCTTCTGCGCTGTCAACGGTCGGAATGGCTTCGAGCGCTTTCTTTACCGATGCTTCACAGTGCGGGCACATCATGCCCTCTATTTTCAGTGTTATCTCCATGTTCATTTTCCTTTCTTAATGTTGTTCCTGACTTTTGCAAATATCATCATTATGAGTGCGACGACCGCAACGGCTCCCACCATAATGAAGTAGTCGGCTTTGGTGGTCTGTGCGTTTATATTTCCGAGATCGTGTATCTCCCACTCGCTCACAGACATATCACGCGCCGCGGTATCGTCCGAGGTTATCTGCATTGCACGGATATACTGGCGGGTATCGTATGCGGCGAAAGTCACACGGACTTTGCTCACATCTTCGGGCAGTCCCGCAAACATCGTATCCTTGCCGATGCTGTAACGGTGGAACAAATGGTCGGCGGGTATCTGAAGCACCGGGAATGCCGGCATGACGTTCTCGCCGCTGTCGTTCAGGCATTCCAGCCGCACCGAGCATCCGCCGTTCTCGCCGTTGTCGGTAACTCCGCTGCTCGGGCTGTAGTCGCTGCCCGCGATGATGTAGAAATACAGCGTGTCCTTCACCGACAGTTCGACTGACGCTTCACCGCCGGAAAGAAAATGAAACATCTGCTGGTCGGGCATATACACGAACCCGTCACCGCCGAAGATGTTCATGGTGGTCTCCGAGAGCTTATAGCTGTTGGTTTCCGCGCAGGCTGTGAGACTGCACAAAAAAATAAATGCTGCCGCAAGGACTGCCGCCGTCAGCCGCTTCATCTGTTGCGCTCCTTTATTGCACGGTCTATAGTGCGCTTTGCGTCGCGTTCCGCCATGGAATCGCGCTTATCGTAGAGTTTTTTGCCTTTGCAAAGTCCGACCTGCACTTTCACGCGGCTTCCCTTGAAGTAGAGGGACACGGGAACGAGTGTCAGTCCGCCCTGCTTCACCTGCCCGTAAAGCCGCATTATCTCCCGCTTGTGCATCAGCAGACGGCGTTCGCGCAGGGGGTCTTTGTTGAAGATGTTGCCCTTTTCGTAAGGCGAGATGTGCATCTGCTTGACGTATGCCTCGCCGTTCTCTATCGCTATCCACGAGTCGCGCAGGTTCACGCCGCTCTGCCGTATAGACTTTATCTCCGTGCCGGTAAGCTCGATGCCTGCTTCGATACTTTCGAGAATGAAGTATTCGTGGCGCACCTGCCTGTTTTCGGATATGGTTTTTACGTTTTCTGCCATCTGCGCTCCTTTACAGCCATTGCGAGAATGCGGTAAGTTCGGTCTTGCTATAGCCGAGCTTCTGATAGAATTTATGTGTAGAGTCCAGCCGCGAACCCGTGGTCAGCAGTATCCTGAAACAGTTTGCGGCTTGTGCGATCGCCTTGGCTTCTTCGAGACACGCCGTTGCAAGCCCCTGTGCGCGGAATTCGCTCGCGGTAACGATATTTTCCACGACAGCATAAGGTCGGCGGTCGTATGTAATGTTCGGGATTATCACGACTGTGCAGGTCGATACTATCTGTCCGTCCTCGTCCGCAACGATCACATGGTAGCTTTTATCAGTTATGACATGGTTCCAGATCCTGCGGGTCTCCTCTTCTTCATCGAATACCCCGTCGCCGAACATCAGCGAATAGAGGTTCAGTATCTCGTTAAGGTCATCCGCCTGCGCTTCTCTAATATGTATCAAAACTGTCACTTCCTCCCGGAAAGATATATTATCCATACACTGTCTGCAACTTAAGAAAAATAATGTTTATGTCTTTCTTTTCCGCTTAAATTGTGAACAACGAATATCTATTATATTATACCACATTTTTTTGATTAT
>CAMHBE010000076.1 GCA_946183095.1 uncultured Clostridia bacterium
TAAAGGTATCGCAGAAGCGATGTAATCTAAGGAGGATAATTACCATGAAGTTAAGAAAGATCCTTGCCGGTGCAGCTGCTCTCGCAGTAACGGCAGCAGCATTTACAACAATGGCAAGTGCGGAAATGATAGAGATCCCGGACGTAAAGGGCGCAAACGGGCTCAACATTTTTGACAGCACGGCTTCGTCATGGATGCCGATCGGATATTCCAACGGCGAGAGAGATGCTACATCTAAGGATGTTATCGACTATGGCGTAGATTGGTCACAGGCTGCCACTATCGAAGTTATTTTCGTAGTTGACGACCAGGACAGCAACTACAGCCGTGACGACTGGGACGGCGGTTTCGGCGGCGCTATCGTTCTTTCCAGCCAGGCTGACGGAAACGTTACACACAACTGGAACGCTAAGGATTTCTGGGGCGTAGTTGATGAAGACCTCGAACTCGACACTATAGATTCAAGCAAGGCTATACAGCTCGAAAAGGTCGGAGACTATACATATAAGGCAGTTTGCCCTATTGATGACGACAACTCTGTTGTTGATAACGCACAGCTCGTTCAGATCTGCATTCAGGACTGGTCCGGCGTTACATGGTGGGCAATGCGCGTTGATTCCATGACTGTTAAGGATGCAAGCGGAAACGCTCTCATCGCATGGGATGCTAACGGTCAGTGCAGCCTCTCCCCTGTCGGCGCAGCAGCTCCCGCAGAACAGGCAGCTCCGGCAGAAGAAGCATCTACACCCGCAGAAGCAGCTCCCGCTGAAGAAACACCCGCTCCGACAACAGGTGATGTTGCGGCAGCTACAGATTCTTCCAAGGGCTCTCCTGACACCGGTGTTGCTGATGTAGCAGCAGTAGCAGGTCTTGCAGTAGTCGCTGCAGGCGCTCTCATCGTTGCCAAGAAAAGCAAGTAATTAACCCGATTCACAAGTAAGACCTCGACCGGAAACGATCGGGGTCTTCTTTTTTCTTCGGCATTGCAATTATATCGCAGACAAAACGGGACTGTCAAGGGTCTCCAAAAATTTTTTCACTCGGTCATCTGTGTGAAAAATTTTTCGGACCCTCCCTTGACAGTCCCGTTTTGCTGCGATGTGGGGCAATTAGCCGAAGAAAGGAGAAGAATACTGTTCAGTAAACTCCTATAATGCCTCGTGCATTTTCCGTAACCGGTCATGTAGGAAGCATCTTCCGACGATTCCGCATTACCCGATGTGGAGCGCGCCGCATATTGCCTTCTTGCAAGTCTCATCCACATTATCGCGGCGTGTCACGTCGCCACGCCGTCGCGTGGCGCTGCCCGCGCAGGGCAAAAATCTCAAGCGTAAGCGCCCTCTCACAGTCTCAATTCTCTAAAGCGGCAGCGCACTCTCACAGTCTCAACACTCTCTCTGCGTTCTTATGCAATATCTGTTCCCTCTCTGCGTCTGTACAAGGCAGCTTCTCTATAAGCTCGAGTTCTTCCTGCGGGTCGCTCCACGGGAGGTCGCTGGCGTAGAGTATGCGATCAAATCCGTGTTTTGAAACTATCGCCTTGAAAAGCTCAAATTCGATGTCTTTTGCAACGAACGCAACATCAAAGTACAGATTGCGAATACCGGCAATGTACTTATAAACTGCCTCCCACGCGTAATTTCCGCCCATGTGCGCACCTATGACGGTAAGTTTTGGGTAGTTCTCACATATCTCTATGAGATCATAGGGCATAGCACGGTGCACAACAGGCGAAACGGGATCGTATCCCATGTGGAACACTATGGGCAGACCCAGCTCCTCACAGCGCTTGTATATAGGCTTGCAGCGATCGTCGAATATGAATACGCCCTGATAGTCATTGTGTAGTTTAACGCCTTTCAGCCCCAGTTCCCTGATGCGGTCAAGTTCTTCTACCGCATCCTGCGCGTAGGGGTGTACGGACCCGAACGAAATAATGCTGCCGTGGTTTTGCGCGGCAGCCCAGTTGTTTATTGATGTCTGCTGCTCCGGTTTCGTTGCAATCGGGAGCAGCACTCCGCGGTCAATGCCGCATTTTGCGAGAAGTTCCCGCGCACCGCCTATAGTCCCGTCCGTGCAGTGCGGGCAGTCAGCAGTCGCGGTGAGTTTCGATATAACGCGTTCCGCGATCTTGTCGGGATATGCGTGTATGTGTGTATCTATTATCATGCTGTGTGTGTACCTTAATTACATAAGTCCGTTGAAAGAGCTTCCTGTGCTCGTAAGCCCCGAACCCATCTGCGAATACCCGCTTGTCGTCTTGCGGCCGGTATTCACCGCCTGCAGCTCAGACCGCAGCTCTTTGAGCCTTGCATCTACACGGGCTGCCGCCTGCTGTTCCTTTTCTGATACCGAGAGATAAACGGAGTGCATATTGACGGCGGTCTTGTGTATCTCGCGAAGGTCTTTTGACAATCCCAGCGGAACGCGCCCGCCCACTGTCATTTTATGTATCAGATCGGCTTCGTCGGGCGTACATTCTTCACACGCCGCGTCGATATCCCGTCTGCACTCGCCGATGCGATCGGTTATCCTGCCGCGTCTTTCAACGATCTCATCGAGCGTTTCGTCAATATCGGACGTGATTATCTCGGTGGTCGCAGCACTGTACTGTCCGGCAAGATCGGTCATTTCTTCCATATCTGCGATGATACGGGTCTTCAGCTCCTCGGTCATAATACACCTCGTCAGGTCCTCGGCATTGCGGCTACCTGTGCAAACGCATCTCTGAGATCAGCGAACATAGGCAGCAGCTCCTTTATCATGTTTACGTCTTTCTTCATGTTTGCAGTGATAAGCTGTCGGTTGAAGAAATCATAAAGTGCGTCAAGGTCTTTTGACATCGGTATCGACATATCCAACACAGAACGCAGCGCATTAACTATATCCTGCGTCTTTTGCAGTGATTTGTTCGCACCTGCGTAATTTTTTTCAGGGATAGCGATCAGCGCGAGGTTCATCTGTTTTTCCGCTTCATCATAGAGTTTTACGACTATTTCCATAGGCGTGAGGGTTTGCAGAGACTGCTTCTTGTATTCGGAATATGCGTTTGCAGGCATATCAGGTTACCTTCCTTCCGGTCGTTATTGCAGCCGCACAGGAGCGAGCCGGCACGGCTGCACCGTATAAAACGTTGTTATTGCGCGAAATACGACATGAACGAGGACTGCTGGCTGTTCATGGTGCCGAGGAGGGATTCCATATTGGAGTATCTCTTCCACAGTCTGTCCTGTTCGTTTTCATACCTCATGTTGAGAGAGGATATCTTTGTCTTTGTACGCTTTATCGCTCTGTAGATCTCGTTGTCGGTGGAACTTGTACCGCTTGCGAGACCTGCCTTCTTGATAAGTGTACCCTTGTTGTCCCCGTTGCTGTTGATACCGCTGTCGAGCGCTTCGGAGAACTTCTTCATGATACCGTTCTCGCTGTCTGTGAACAGCTTCATTATATCATCGCCGTGAGTTTCGATAGCTTCCGTGAGGGTCTTTACATCAAGACCTGTTATCATACCGTGCTTGTTGTAGTCGGAGGATGTCTTGATACCAAGGTCGAGCAGCGAGAATCTGTTGCCGTCAAGTCCCTCTACCGAGCCCATGAGCGCTGTTCTGAGCTTTGTCATGATCTGCGTCGTGGTGCTGTCGTGGTACAGCAGACCCTTCTTTGCCTTTTCCTCCCACTTCTCTTCCTGCTTCTCGGAAAGTTCGAGGTCTTCCTTGTCGGCATCAGCGAGGAAGTAGTAGTCCTTTTCCGGCTTCTCGTCGAGATACTTGTAAACATCTTCGATCAGCTTATTGTAATCCTCAACAAATCCCTTGATGACATCGGCAATGGCGCTCGTGTCCTGAGATATGGAAACGGAGAACTGCTCACCTGTCTGATGATTGCCGGCAATGGTGAACGTGGTGCCGTCGGCTTCGATAGTGTTGCCGGAGCTTTCGTACTCTTCGGTGGTACCTGTTGCGGACGAGGTTACGCTCACTCTGAGGTTAGTTCCCTGAGTTGCGGTAGCACCTCCCGCAGCTGTAAGTCCGAGCTGTTTGAGAAGTCCGGATGTGTCGGTAAGTTCAGTCTTTCCGTCAACGCCGTAGGCGCTTGATGTTACGGTGAACTGGTTGCTGAGTGAGGAGAAGCTCATTTTTACGCCTGCGGAGGACGCATTGACCTTCTTCATCATATCGTTGATAGTAGTCTCACCGTCAAACGTGAAGCTCTGACCGTTCACATCGAACTTGTATGTGCCGTCGTCGGAATCCATGATCTCGGAGAGCTTGGTGGCGTTGGAGATCTGCGAAATCTGGGAGGATGCGTTGGAGCTTGCGGTAAGACCCAATGCTTCGGCGCTGTTGGCGCTGTTCTTGCCTATCGTCATAGAAATGGCAACAGGTGTTTTGGTGGTAGTTTCGGTTCCGTCGTCGGCAGTTGTGGTTTCCTCGGTATATGCGGATATGGATACCGTCCCGTTCGTGCTGTCAAACGATGCGTCAAACTTTACTCCGTCAACTTCGAGCTTGCCTATGCTGTTCTTGATAGAGGACTCGGTGAAGTGTGTGTACATCTTCTCGGCTGTGATGCCGTAGGAATCGGGCTCGGTATATACGCTGCTCTTGTATGCCGCAAACTGATTGCTTTCGGAGAGTGCCCATGTGTCCTTGTTGAGATGCCAGCTTTCCTTTTCGGTAAAGTCGCTCTTCCATGCCTCGAAATCTTTGAAAGGTGTATCTTCGTTAGCTTTGGCTGCATCAAGCTCTTCCTTTGCGGCAGCAGCTTCAGATGAACTGTCTGTGGTCGCCCATTCATACAAGCCTGCCGTAGTGCCGCCGTTGGCTTCCACCTGAGCTCTATAGCTGTTATATGCTGCTATTGCGGTATCGGAAAGATTGTTGGCAGCATACTCATCCTTATAGTTCTTATAGCTCTCGTTATAGAAATCGCTGTCATAGTCGATCTCGCCGTTGCCTGTACCCTCGTAAGCGTTCTCAAGAAGCTGTAACTTGCTCTGAACATCGCTGTCGGAGCTTGTACTTGCCCATGTGTAAATATCGTCAGCTTCCTCGCCTTCCGCAAGACCGGACTTATATGTTTCGTATGCTTCTTTCAGCTCACCGACAGTTTTTTGTATATGAGTGCCGCCGGTACCATCTTCGAGCCACTTGGTGATCCTTGTTTTCTTGTTTTCGGCGTCGGCAGCCTGATAAAGCGATTCCATTTTGGCTGCTTTCGTTTCTTCACTGTCGGCATCGTTATTGATATAAGCCTTGAACGCTTCGTATCTTATCGACTCTTTATAGTCGTCGGCAGTAGCCTTGAATATCTGAACGGAGCTGTCCCACTTTTCAAGGATCTCATTGGCACGCGCCTGTACTTCTTCATCCGAAGCATCGTCACCGAGCTCCGCTCTTGCAGTTTCCTTGGATTTGGTGTGCCAGATATAGTTTCCGTCCTCGTCCTTATCGGTATCGGAAATAAGTATCTCGCCGGTGGATTCGCTGATAAGTCCCGCATCTATCGCAGATTTGAAGTAATCCTTATCTATCGTCTGGAACGAAACGTTCAGCGTCTTGTCTCCGACCTGGAAAGATATATTATTGGTACCCGCTTTGGCGTTCGTAAGGTCAAGCTCGTTGTCGGTCTTCATAGTTCCGACGCCGGAGATAGTTACCGCCTTTGAGTCGCGGGAGGTCAGTTTTCCGGAGACCTCGTCGATAAATACCATACCTTTGTAGTCGGCGGATGTTCCGGTGGTCTGAGCGGAAGTATTGCTCTCGCCGAAAGCCTCTTCGAGCTTCGCGTTGAGGTTGTTTGCAGTCTCTTCCTTGGTAGCTCCCGACATGAACGTGATATTCTTCTCTTCCCCGCCGACATTGACCGTTATGCCCAGCTCCTTGAATGAACCGTCGGAGTTGGTCTGACCGGTTATCTCGTCGAGATCGACTCCCGCGCTGCCGGTCAGCTTCGCGCCGGAGACTTTGGACTGTGTGGCGGTCTCAAGTATCTCAAAGTCATAGTCGCCCGCCTGCGAGTTTATACCGGTAGTCACGGACAGACCCTTGATATTCGTCTCGTTGCCCGACGCATCGTATGTCTTTGAAGCGTACTTGCTCCACATGGAGGTACCGCTCAGGTAGCTGTCCTTGTTGAGCAGGTCGAAATACTTGCTCTTGATATTCTGCATCTTGCCGATGATATCGCGGTAAGCCGTCTGCGTTGCTTCATATTTGAGGACATTACGCTCCTGCTTTGTGACTTTCAGCTTGCTGTTTGCTGTAAGAGCCTTTATAATGGATTCGGTATCGAGACCCGAATTCATACCGCTCATTCTTATGAGATCATTTCCCATACTTATCAAATCCTTTCTGTGATGCGGCGGCACTGTCCCTTGCGCCGCCGGAGCTTATTGCAAGCTCTCAGTTGGTCTTATCCTTGTTTGCTTCGAGAAGCGCGTTTATGGCATCCTTAGGCACAGCCTTCGAGGATTCCACATTCGTTTCCTGTGCGTTTTTCAGCTCATTTCTGATTATCTTTATGTCTTTCGGTGCGGAAATGCCGAGCTTTACCCTGTCTTTTGCAACTTCAAGAACAGTGATCTCGATATTGTCGGCGATGATAACGCTCTCTTCTGTTTTTCTTGTAACTACGAGCAATCAACTCACCTCCCGTGATTCGTAAACGGGCATTCTGAACGGATAATCCAGCGGCAGGATGACCTGTATCGCCTTGCGGTTATCCTTGTTTATGACGATCGGAGACTTCATGTTGACCGTGGTGTGCTTATAATCCGCGGGCACCTTAGCGATAACGAGAGCAGCCACATCCTGTTCGGGTCTGAGTCCGAGCAGCGAGCGTTCGTTGTCGGCGAGTGTCACGGTAAAACCGCCGTCTATCAGAATGGGGTTGAACACGATGAAGCACAGAGACGGATCATCCATAGACTGGAGCCACATCGGGAAAACGTCCTCCCCGAGAGGTGACAGCAGTGCGAACTTCTTATGATCCTCAAAGGCGTAAAGTCCGTTGGGGAACTCATAGACATCCTTCTCATCGGCTTCGATAGTTCCAAAATCCCTTGTTTCGATCTTTATCATATTTCTTTCCTTTCGTATTGCCGGCAGACATGAGCCGTCATATTATCGTGCGTTCTGAGCGCTTATCCGCGTACATCCACCTTCGGAACATAGTTGGGGTCCGAGCGCGGCGGAACGTATATGGGATCGCCGAGGTACTCTATGCTCACGCTCGGCATCTGCGTAACTTCAAACTCTACCTTGCCGGGTGTGAACTCAAAAGGCTCCACTGCCGCGTTTTCCCAGTCGATATTGACATCGCCCGCGTCATAGTTTATGTTGAGCACACCGTCCTCGAAGGTGATATCCGCGCCCTCTTTCGGCAGGAAATCCATGATAGTCTGGATAGTCTGACCTGCCTTGTTGTTCTGGGCGGCTATCTCGGCGGGAGAAACTCCGCGCACGAGCTGATCGCCCTCGTTCACTATCTTTGCGGTACCCTGATAGGCTATAGAGATACCGTCGTCGGAGTTGCGCTTGATGAAGTCAGCATTGTTGTAATGCCCGAAACCGAGGCTCGAACGTGCCGCGTAAGTGTCGATGTTTATCTTCGGCAGCTCCGAGTGTATCTTCAGTTCGCCCTTGTCGGTCTGAATGTTCATTTTCAGCGCTTTTTCTCCGAATCCAGCCAGGCGACCGCGCTGAGCGCG
>CAMHBE010000077.1 GCA_946183095.1 uncultured Clostridia bacterium
GCTTTTCCTGCATTTATGAAATTCTGCACCACATGGCTTTTTTCCGCACCTTCCGCTTTGTCATTGAGCACAGCGTACTGATACGGTATGACCGTTTCGCTGACGAGTTTCTGATAGTTTCCGATGAAGCCGGCGGAGGTGTATGCGCCCTGAGGTGTCTGCTTCTGTATTTTCATGATGTTTGTGACCTCTTTCCGGGGGAGGTGCGGGATAATTTCCGCAGCCTATTGACAAATCCGTACATTTAGTATTATAATTTTATCAAGGCAGAAAAATCAATGGATAATATTCTTGAAAACATGGAGGATAATCTTGAACGAGATAATTCTGAACACCGCCTGTCAGCCCATAGTTTCAGCCTGCGGATTTATAGCGGCATCTGAACCCTTCTATCATCTTGACAGGATAGCCGCATTCCACGTCATCCTGTATGTGACCGAGGGCACGCTGTACGTTACCGAGGACGACATAGACTACGCTGTGGGTGAGGGGGAGATGCTCTTCCTGAAAAGCGGCGTACACCACCTCGGAAAGAGGGAGACTGCGCGCGGTACAAAGTGGTATTATGCGCATTTCAGGTTTGTAAGCTCTTCGGAGGAATGCGAACCTTTCCGCCCCGACGAGTCGTCGCTCGGACTGGATGAACCGCTGCTGCTGACGGAAGTGCTGCCGAAAAAACTGACGGGGCTAAGAAACAGCGGCATCGAGAAGCGTTTCGCCGAGCTGTCTGATTACTGCCGTCTCGGTGATGCGTACAAGAGGATGCGGATAAACGGTATGTTCGGGTCGCTGCTGACGGATATCGCGCTTGCGAGATACATGGAAAAAAAGGAGCGCAGCCTGTCCGAACGTATATGCCTCTGGCTCGACCGTCACTGTGATGAACCTTTCCGCGCACCGCGCCTTGAAGCGGAGTTCTACCTGAGCTATAAGCGCATGGCGGCGGTATTCAAGAAAGAGCAGGGCAGGACTATGCAGCAGTACCACTCCGAGCGCCGCATGATACGGGCTTCATATCTGCTGCGTTCGACGCTAATGCCGATAAGCGAGATAGCCGACAGTCTGGGCTACGACGACCCACTGTATTTCAGCAAGTGCTTTCACTCGTTCTACGGTATGTCGCCGAGGAGCTACCGCCTTTCCGCACAGTCGGACTATTGATGCGCCGGACGGTCAAATATGGTATTCTGTCGCAGATGTGAAAACAAAGTGTGCGTTTTGTGAAATACGTTGACATTGCAAGCATAGAATGGTATAATAACTTTGGATGTAATCGTTTTTACGGAGGGCACATAAAATGAAGAAAAAAACACTTACGCTCCTTTCGATAATGCTCACGGCGGCACTCTCGTCCTGCGGGGGAACTCCCGCCGCGACTGCGCAGATCTCACAGCAGAACGATACGGAAGCTCCCGCGCAAACTGCCGTCTCCGACGATCCCGCAAATGCTCCCGTACCCGCGGAGATCGCAAAGTCCGCTTATGTGAACCCGTTCACCGGCTTCGACGATACCGGCGCGCTCACCTACGGCGGGGATCCTTCCGTGCTCGTTGACGGCGACACGCTGTATCTTTATGTGGGGCATGATACCTCGAAAAACGATTCCTATGTTATGCCCGACTACCTGTGCTATTCAACGAAGGATATGCGCGAATGGAAGTATGAGGGCAGCGTTTTTGCAATGAAGGACGTGCCGTGGGCGGACGGAAATTCCGCATGGGCAGGGCAGGCCGCAAAGCACTTCGACGAGACTGCCGGAAAAGACAGGTATTACTTCTACTACTGCTCGTGGTGCAATACCGACGGCGGTAAGCAGTCCATAGGCTGTGCGGTGTCGGACAGCCCGACAGGTCCTTTCGAGGATATCGGGGAGCCGCTGGTGAAAGGCTCTTTCACGACCGATGAAACTTCCGCGTGGAACGACATCGACCCGACGGTGTGGATAGAAAATGACGAAAACGGCGAGGAACACCGCTATCTTGCGTGGGGCAACTCAAAGCTATATATATGCGAACTGAACGCCGATATGACCTCGGTGAAGGACTACGACGGCGACGGTGAGATAAAGTTCGGGAAGGATATCCGCAAGAAGATGATGCCCGATCAGTACACCGAGGCTCCGTGGATATACCGCCGGAAGGATGCCGACGGAGTGCCTTACGGAGACTATTACCTGTTCTACGCCTACGGCTGGCGGGAACAGATGGCGTATGCGACGGCGACCGATCTCATGGAGGGGAAGTTCTATTTTCAGGATGTGATAATGAAGCCGACTGCGACTTCCAACACCAACCACCCCGCAGTCGCGGATCTCCTCGGAAAGACATGGTTCATCTACCATAACGGTGCATTGCCCGGCGGCAGCGGTTTCCGCAGGTCGGTCTGCGCGGCTGAGGTGAAGTTCTATCCCGACGGCGCGGTGGAGTACATCGACGAGACGGCTTCGGGAGCTTTCGGGACAGTCTCGGAACTTACCGCGCTGAACGGTGAGAAACTGGAGCACGAGTGGTTCAACAACGCCCCCGGCGATGATATGTACCCCTACACCGATATGGAGCTCGGCAGCGGCCTTGCAAAGGCAAAGGATGATGACGCGCACTGGGTGATCGTGCAGGGGAAAGCCGACCCGTCCGACCCTTATGCCGTATCGGTGCAGTCGGACAACAAGCCGGGACTGTACATCACGGTGAGCGGCGGCAAAGCTGTGCTGTGTCAGGATCACAACGGGAAAATGGCTGAAGCACAAACGTTCCGCACCGTCGTCGGACTTGCGGGGGAGGGAGTTTCGTTTGAGGCGGTGACGGCGCCGGGAAAATATCTCACCCTCTCCGGCGGGAAACTTACGCTCACAGGCGGTGAAGATGCGTCTGCTGCGAGCTTCACTGTCACCGAAGCGGACCGAACGTGATCGCACACGGGATAATTTTCCATATAAACAAGAACATTATCCATTGATAAGTGTCGGTTACAATATTATAATACATATAAAACGTTTTCATATTATGTATCGTCAAGGAGCATGGATATGCGCAGTATCGTAAAAGTATTTGCAGCCGCTGCCGCCGCATCGGTGCTGGTAACGGCAGGATGCGCGGGAACGCCTGAACAGACCGCACAGACAACATTGCAGACGGAGGAGCAGGAAGCGGATATGAACAGAGATTACGATTTCAACGTGGATTACACCGGCATAAAGACCGGCAATGTTTCGTCCGGCGCGGCGGTGCATGACCCGTCCATACTGAAGGCGGGAGATACATATTACATTTACGGTTCGCACATGGCTGCGGCATCCTGCACCGACCTCAAAACATGGAGATTTGTCTCGAACGGCTACCGCGCGAGCAACACCGTTTTCGGTCAGATCTACTCGGTGTATGATGAAGCGTTCGCGTATGCGGGCAGCCCGAAGAGCCTTATCCCCACGGACGACGCAGAACGCGGCGGCGAACACGTCTGGGCACCCGATGTCATCTACAACAAGGCTATGGGCAAGTATGTGATGTACTACTGCACCACATCGACGTGGAATGCCTCCAACCTCTGTTACGGCATATCCGATTCGCCCGAAGGTCCGTTTGAATGGCAGGGCGCGCTGATATATTCGGGCTACGACAAGGAAACCATAAAGGCGACGGATGTTCTCGACTATGTTGACGAGGACTTCGCCATGAAAACATATTTCAAGGGGAACAACTACAGGTTCGAGGACTGGCCGAACGCTATCGACCCCGCGGTGTTCTATGACGCGGACGGGAAGATGTGGATGGTATACGGCTCGTGGAGCGGGGGCATATTCCTGTTACAGCTCGACGAAGCCACCGGAAAGGTCATACACCCGGAAGCCGATGCCGACAACGGCGTTGACGCGTACTACGGCAAGAAACTCGCGGGCGGCGGTCATATGTCGATGGAAGGACCGTATATCCTGTGGGACGAGCAGAGCGGGTACTACTACCTGTTCGTGTCCTACGGCGGGCTCAACCGCGAGGGCGGTTATCAGATACGCGTTTACCGCAGCGACAAGCCGGACGGCGAATACACCGACATGAACGGCAAGCAGCTCGTCAAGGGGCTGAATCACGCCTACTTCGGACTTAAACTTTCCGGCAACTATATGCTGCCGAGCCTCGGCAAAGCCTACATGGCAACAGGTCACAACTCCGCGCTCGCGGACGATGACGGGAGAAAGTACATCGTATATCACACGCGCTTCAACAACGGTTCCGAGGGACATTCCCCGCGCGTACATCAGTTCATCGTGAATGAGGACGGCTGGCCGTGTATGCTGCCGTATCAGACGCAGGGTGAAAAGGTGTCCGACACGGGCTACAGCGTGGAAGAAGCCGCGGGAAGGTACTACTTTATAGATCAGGGCACCGCGATAGACGCTAAGATCGCCGAACCCGTGATACTCTACCTCAACAGCGACGGCACCGCAAAGACCGCCGATGCCGAGGGAACATGGGAGATGCGGGAAGGCACATACTATATGACGGTAACTCTCGGCGACAGAACGTACAACGGTGTGTTCTGCGCAATGGACGACGAGGCGGGAACTCCCGTCATGACGTTCTCCGCGGTCGGCTATAACGAGAGCGTCTGGGGCGTGAAGTATATTGAAGCAGAGTAAGAAACGACCCCCGAGAGAGGGTTTCAGGCGGCGGAAAAATTCATACTACGAGGGAATGACAAAGAAGCAGATAGCTCTCGATACCGCGAAAACGGCACTTCGCTGGCTGCTTATCACGGTGTTCCTGTTCGGGTACTGGATAGTGATGCTGCTGCTCATATCAATGGTGCTCGTCAACGTGTGGAAAGTCACGTTTACCGAGCTCATCATTTACGGGTGCATCCTCGGCGGCATCAGTTCAGCCGTTTACGCGGGGATGCTGGTACACAGGAAATTCTATTATTAAGCTGTCCCTCTGCGGGCAAGGAGACGAATATGAACAGAAAGAGAGCGATCGGGCGCATTTCCGGGGCGCTTGCCGTACTGATGATGTTATCGTTTACACCCATACACGCCGGCGCATCGGCTTCCGGTGCATCCGACACGTCAGCGGCTTCATCCTCGGTATATGACAAGCAGTTCGTGAGTGAGCGCATCTCCAATAATTACAGCAAGGTGAGCGGCATCCGCAGTGCAGCGTCTTATTCGGGCGAACCGCTCGTTTTCCCGTTCTCGGAGTGTACCGGCGCGGATACCGCGTCCGACAGCATGGGCTACGGAACGGAGGCTGCGGACATGACGCCGGGAACTTACGCGGAACTGACCGTGAGCGTTCCATCGGCGGCGCTGTACGCTGTAAAATTCGATTACCTCTCCTATGACGATTCCGTGCTGCCCGCCGAGTTCTCCATGACCGTTGACGGGGAATACCCGTTCTATGAATGCCGCAACGTCAAGATGCGTTCGGAGTGGACCCCGAAATCGGAGAGAGCTTTCGACAGATACAACGACGAGGTCGTTACCGTTCCCGACAAGTCCAAGAAGTGGCAGAGCGAGTATTTCACAGACAGCAGCAGCCGTCACTCCGCACCGCTTCTTATTGAACTTCCGGCAGGGGAGCATACTTTCGGATTTTCCGTAAAGAGCGGCAACTTCCTGCTCGGCGCGCTCACTCTCACCGCACCAGAGGCGATACCGCAGCACACGGGCGTTCAGCCGGCGGAGGGCAGCGAGCTTATCACCATAGAGGGCGAGGGCTACAGCTCCGTCAACGAATCCTCCGTACACGCCGTGGCAGAGTTCGACGCGGGCGTTTCACCCTACAAGGTGACGGATTCCGAGCTGAACACCATAGACCCCGACTCCTTCGATACTGCGGGTCAGCAGCTCACATACACGTTCACCGCGCCCTCGGCGGGATATTACAACATAGCGATGAATTACCGGCAGTCAGACAAGACGGATTTTCCGGTATTCGTGGATATACGCGTTGACGGGGAGATACCCGACACCGCGTTTTCGGCATACCGTATGGCGTATACCACAAACTACCGTGTGAGCACGCTCACAGACAATGAGGGCGGGAAGCTCTCCGTCTATCTGACGCAGGGCACCCACACCATATCATATATGATAACCCTCGACCCGATATGCTACGTCCTCGAATCCGTCGAGGAGATAATGGCGGGGGTAAACGACCTCGCGCTTGAGATAACGAAGGTCGCGGGCACCAACTCCGACAAGTACAGAGACTTAAAACTCTCGCGCTACATACCGGGACTTGAAGATACGCTGAACGGTTACGCCGACAGGCTCACGGAACTCGAAGCGAGCTGTGTTCACTTCACCGACGGCAGGAACAATGTGGCGGTGATGTCCTCGATGCTTATCGCCGCGAACCAGCTGCGTTCCCTCGCCAACAATCCCGACGAGATACCCTACCGCATTGCGGAGCTTTCATCCAGCACAAACTCCGTCAACCAGTATCTTGCGAACACCATAGATTCGCTGCTGAAAAACGGGCTTGCGATAGACCGTATATGGATATATCAGCAGGGGGCGAAGCTCCCCGACCCGCCGGGATTTTTTGAATCGCTCTGGCGGGCGATAGAGCGTTTCATCGCGTCCTTCTTCGACCAGTCCTACTCCGCGTCCAACATCGACCGTGAACATCTCCAGGTGTGGGTGAACCGCTCCAGCCAGTATGTTCAGGTCATGCAGAAGATGATAGACGAGTATTTCACTCCCGCGTCCGGCATCAACGTTGACATAAGCATCATGCCCGACCAGTACAAGCTCGTCCTCGCCAATTCCTCCGGCAACGCGCCGGATGTCGCAACGGGCATAAACTACACCGTCCCGTATGAACTCGCGATAAGGGGCGCGCTTGCGGACATGGCGGCGTACAGCGATTTCAGACAGACCGCGTCGGTGTATGAACCGGGCTTCTTCCTTACCGGAACGATCGGACAGTCGGTGTATTCAATGCCGGAAACGATGAACTTCTGGGTGCTCGTTTACCGCACCGATGTTCTGGAAAAGCTGGGGCTGGGCATTCCCGACACCATACAGGATGTGGTGGATATGCTGCCCGAACTCCAGATGCGCGGACTGAATTTCTACTACCCGACGGCGGGAATGCGCGCGATGCGCAACTTCCACGGAACGACCCCCCTCATCGTGCAGAGCGGAGGAGCGCTGTACTCGGGACTTGCGCAGGACGGAACGACCCTCGGCAGTGAAGCGTCCGTAAAGGGCTTCACCACCCTCACCGACCTGTTCACGGTATATGATATGCCCGTTGATATCGACAACTTCTACCAGCATTTCCGCAACGGCGATATCCCGATAGGCATCTGCGACTACGGCACATACAACCTCATCAGCAACGCGGCTCCGGAGCTTGCGGGCTCGTGGGATATCTCGATAGTTCCCGGTTTGGAGCAGGAGGACGGCAGTATTGCAAGAAACACCTGCGGCTGCGCGGAATCCACCGTTATCTTCAAGAGCAATGAAGAGCGTGAGGCGAAGGCGTGGGAATTTGTGAAGTGGTGGGCATCCACCGACGTTCAGGCGGAATTCGGTCAGACGATGCAGATAACCTACGGCGACGAATACCTCTGGACGACCGCAAACGTCGAAGCGTTTGCGAAACTGCCGATCGACAGCGCACACAAGCAGGTGATCCTTGAATTTGCGAAGAACGTCATAGACGTTGCGCGGGTCCCCGGAACATATATGCTCGAACGCGAGATCAG